>JAPLKI010000013.1 GCA_026388155.1 Elusimicrobiota bacterium | reverse complement strand
GCGGGAACGGGCGCCGGCGCTTTCCCCGCGCGCTCCGGGACCGGGTTTTAAAGAAGAATCCTGAAGTCTTCCGCCGGCTCCGGAACGCGTCTGAAAGACAATGCTTTCAGACTTGAACGGTCCTCACCGTCGCGGAGCGATTCGCTCCAGACTTCAGGATTAAACCCTCTAAGGAGCGCGCGGGGAAAACACCGCCGCCCTTTGACTCTTCCCTTTTTTACAACAAGTTTCTCCCTTGAATAAATGGAGCGGGTGCCGCCGGAGCCGGGTTAGCGGGGCCTTCGCGAACCTGAGGCTTACGCAAGCGCCGAAGGTGAGTGATGGAAGCCGGCCACGGTGTGGACGGCTGTCCCCGCGTTCCGGTCCGGCGGCAAGCCCAGCCCTTTTGGCCCAGGAACCATGGCTAATTAGCTCCACCTTGTATAATTGACTGTTGCCGCGAAGCCAAAAGAGCTGGACAGGCCCCGCGAACCCGCAAGGCCGGCTGCCGGATAAAAAACATTCCTCCCTCTTACCCGTGAGGCGCCCGGATTTTAAGAGGGTTGCCAATGAAGAGACGGTGATTTTTAGGGGCCTGCGAAAGTCGGGAAATAGCAATTTTTGGAGGGGTTTTACAGAATAAAACGGGGTCCGCGGCGGCGTCAGTCAGGCCGCAGTCACCTGCCGGCAGGCAAGGCAGGCAGATTGCAAGTCACAAGTAAGAGATTGTCAGACGGTGGAGAAGACTGCCGGTTCGGGGCTTGGGCGCTATTTGGGATTATATTTCGTTTTGTACCCGGGATTTTCGTCTGGACGTAATTTATTAGGATAATTCCAGTCCGTTTTGATATTTACCATGACGGTCTTCAGCTGCTTGAAAACTTCGTAAGGGTTTTCCACCGCGATAAAATCTTCCGTAAGAGAATTGCCTTTGCTGTCGACTTTCCCGGCTGAAATACGCACCGTACCTACGCCCAACATGTTTTCCAGCGGGTTAACAGTAACCTGGACATCCGATATTTTGTCGTAATCCACCGCGTTAAAATCTATGCCCCAGAAACCACTTCTCATCATTACGCGTTTATTGGTAATGGCATAAAAAGTATTTTTATGCACCAATACAAGACGGAACATGTTAAGGATACTCCCCCAAAAAGGGAATAAATGCAAAGCAAAAAAAGGCACGATGAAGCCCAACGGCTCGGAGCTGTTCGCGCCGCCCATGGGCCTTATGAAACCGAAATAATCTATCGCCCCCCATAACAAACCGATGGCCAAAAACGGAATTCCGGTGCACAAGAACGGGAAGAACCGCGGTTCTCCCACCCAGATAATATTTTCATCCTCGTCTTTAACAGCCTGGAATTGCTGCGGGAGATCATTTTGAGTGAGCATTTTTCGACTCCTTCCCTGTCCGGCGCTATATGGCAAATGCCGCGGCAGTGAAAACAAGCGGGTTAACGGGGCTTTTTGTCCGCATTGCCCAATACTAGCATATTCATTTTTAAGACGGAAAAAACACGCCGGGCTATTTGCGGGAAAGGTCGGAAATCTCCATAAATTCTTTCACGCCTTTGTGTTCCGACTGGCGGAATTTGGCGGGCTCGGACACTTCCACGAACTCCCCCCCGTAAAGCATGGCCACCCGGCTTGAAATTTCAAGCGCGAGCTTCAGATCGTGCGTTACCACCACCGACGTGATATGAAGCTTGGCGCGCATATCAAGAATAAGGTCCTTCACCATACCCGTGGTCACGGGGTCAAGGCCCGTGGTGGGCTCATCGTAAAGGATATATTTAGGCTCCGCCGCCACGGAACGGGCCAGCGAAACCCTTTTTTTCATCCCCACAGACAATTCCGCAGGCTTTAACTGCTCGACATCTTTTAAGCCGACCAAAGCCAGCTTTTCTTTTACGATCCGTGGATAGTCGCTTTTAGGGACATCCGTAAGATATTTCAAGCCGAAGGCCACATTGTCCATAACCGTAAGAGAATCGAACAAAGCCCCCTCCTGGAACAGATAGCCGAAACTGCGCCGCACGCGCGCCAGAGTAAATTCGTTCACGGTGGACGCGATATCCTGTCCGTCCACGATTATACGCCCGCTCTCCGGCTTAAGCAGGCGTATGAGGCATTTAATAAAAGTGCTCTTGCCTATCCCCGACGGGCCTATAACGCTGAACAACTCGCCCTCTTTAATATCGACGGAGATATTCCTAAGCACGCGCTTCTCGCCGAAAGCCTTGTTTAAATTCCTTATTTTGATCATAAACTTTTCCAACTCACCCAAAGGGCCGGGCATGAGGCTGCTCTGGAGCCACATAGCGGATGGGGGGCCCCGCTTCGGGGGGAAACCACGGGAGGCCGTCTGAAAGCCATAGGCTCTTGAGACGGCACCTGCACAGGCATTGGGTTTCCCACGTGGCGGAAGGGCAGCCCCATGACTGGCCCGCACCACATCATATGCCCACCGCCACCAGCAGCGCGCTGATAAAGTAGTCCATAACCATCACCAGCACCATGCTGACCACCACCGCCTCAGTGGTGGCCTTGCCCACGCCCTCCGCGCCGCCTTTCGTGTTCAAGCCCTTGTAGCAGGACACCGTGGCTATCATGAAAGCGAAGAAAAAAGTCTTCAAAAAACCGTGCATAAAATCCTCTGTGCCCAGGTAGGTAAAAATATCGTCCTTGTAAACCGCCGGCGAAACGCCCAGCTTGACCATTCCGACAAGGCAGCCGCCCAGCACTCCCAGAAAATCCGCGAAGACGGTCAGCAGCGGCAGCGTGATCATGAAGGCGATATAGCGCGGCACAAGCAGGTAGCGCGTCGGGTTGGTGCCCAAAGTGTAAAGAGCGTCTATCTGCTCCGTCACCTTCATGGTGCCTATTTCCGCCGTGACCACCGCGCCGGCGCGGCCGGCCACCACTATGGAGGTAAGCACCGGCCCGAGCTCTTTCAGCATGGAGAAAGCGACCATGGTGCCGATATACATCGGCTCGTTGAAAAGATTTTTCATGGAATGGCCCATCTGCAGCGCCAGCACCATGCCGGTAAAAAAGCTGGTCAGCGCGGTAACCGTTATTGAGTCCACGCCTATCTTCATCGCCTGCTTAACGGCCTCGCCGGCCTCGAACCTGGACCTGAAAAGCCAGAAAACCACGGACTTGATCATAAGCGCCACGGCGCCCATAGTTTCGGCCAGGCTCATAAACTCCCTGCCCACATATTCCGTCAAACGGTGTTTCATAAAAGATAACTGTTCAGGTGGATAGGCTGTTAAATAACCATATGCCGTAGGCTTTAAGCCATAGGCGGATACAAAATAAGCCCTTAAGGGTTCCCTTACAGCTTACAGCTTATGGCTTATGGCTTATGGCATACGGCTTAAAGCAATTGCTCAGCCTGCAACCTATTCCACATACACCCGCGGCACTCTGGACGAGAGAAGCGTGGTAATTTCGTAAGGAATTGTAAGCGCCTTCACTGCCAGCTCGCGCGCCGTAATTTCTTCCCTGCCCTGCCGGCCTATTAAAACGGCTTCATCCCCGACCGAGACCTCTTTTACCCTGGTAACATCGATCATAAGCATGTCCATGGTAATATTGCCAAGCACCCTGCAGCGCCGTCCGCCCACCAGAATATCGGCCTTATTGGAAAGGGCGCGCGTGTAGCCGTCGCCGTAGCCGATAGGCAGCGTGGCTATCTTCATAGGGCCGGGAACCCTGAAAGACTTGTTATAGCTGATATAGGCGCCGCGCCGCACCGTTTTTACAAAAACTATTCTGGTTTTAAGAGTGAGAGCCGGTTTAAAACCTTCCATGCAGCCGTAAGCGGCAAGCCCTACCCGCACCATATCCCGGCGGCTTTGCGGATAGTTAAGCGCGGCGAAGGAATTGGCGGTGTGCTTTATAAGCGCGCCCCGGCCGGCGGATTCCAGTTCCCCGGCGGTCTGGCTGAAAATTTCAAGCTGCCGGGCGGTAAACTCAGGGTCGCTGTCGGCGCTTGAAAGATGCGTGTATAACCCCTCCGCCACGACGGTTTTGGAAGCGCCAAGCGCCTCAAAAATTTTAATGACGGCCGGCTTCCGCGCCCCTATGCGGCCCATGCCGGTTTCAAGCTTCACATGGCACAAGGCCTTTTTGCCCAAGCGCTGTGAAGCCCGCGCAGCCTGGCGCGCGCCCTGAAGGCTTGAAATGGTAAGAGTCAGATTCGCGTGGAGAGCCTCGACAAAGCTTTCGAACGGATAAAGGCTTCCAAGCACCAGCACGGGAGATCTAACTCCGGCCCCGCGCAGCGCGAGCCCCTCCTCCACCGACGACACGCCATACCCCCAGGCCAGCTTTTTCTTTTCGGCAAAAACGGCCGCTGCCGCGGCGCCGTGGCCGTAGGCGTCTGCCTTTACCACGAACATCACGCGGGTTTTAGCTCCCACGGTTTTTTTTATTTTAATGAGGTTGGCTGAAAGCGCAGGAAAATTTATTTCAGCGACGGTAGGCCTGTAAACTTTCATTGGAAGAATATATGATTTAGCACTGATACTAAAACACCGCTTCTTCCGCTATCTGCTCCAGTCCTGGAGGCGCGGGGTCGTCAAAGCGGGTGTATTCCTTGAAGAAATTCAGGTGCACATCCCCCACGGGGCCGTTGCGCTGCTTGGCTATTATAAGGATAGCCTTGTTTTTAAAGTTAGGGTCGTCCCTTTTATAAACTTCTTCCCTGTGTATGAGCGCCACCAGATCGGCGTCCTGCTCAAGCGAACCGGACTCGCGCAGGTCTGAAAGCTGGGGACGGTTTCCCTCGCGGGCCTTGTCCTCGCTGCGGCGGTTAAGCTGCGAGAGGGCGAGCACCGGCACTTTAAGCGTTCTGGCCAGATCTTTTAAAAGCCGGGAAATCTCGGACACTTCCTGCTGCCGGTTTTCAATGCGGCCGGTGCCGCGTATGAGCTGGATATAGTCTATGATGATCAGGCCGAGCTCTTTATTCTGGTTTTTAAGCAGGCTCATCAGCTTGCGGGCGCGCGTGCGGATATCAAGTATATTCAGGCTGGACGAATCGTCTATCCAAAGCGGCGATTCCGAGATCAGGGAGGAATACCTTGTAAGCTCGCTCCATATTTCCCTGGGAAAATACCCCTTGCGCACATTTCCAAGGTCCGCCCGGGCCGCGCCGCAAAGCATCCTCTGGAAAATGGCGTGCTTATCCATTTCAAGCGAAAAAACGGCCACGGGCACTTTCTTTTCAACGGCCGCGTGATAGGCCATATTAAGCGCCATGGCGGTTTTGCCCTGGCTGGGCCGGGCCGCCAGTATTATAAGGTCGGATTTTTGCAGGCCGCCGGTCATATCATCCAGCCGGCCGAATCCCGTCGCCACGCCGGTTATGGGGGAATGGTCGCCGTAAGATTTTTCAAGCCGCTCAAGCGTTTCTTTGGCAAGGACCTCGGCGGAAGTAAAGCCGTGATCGGTGTTGGTCTGGGCCACGGAAAGTATCTCTTCCTGGGCGTAATCAAGCTGGTGGGCCACGTCTTCGGGGCTCGTAAAGGACCTTTCTATAACCGTGGTGGACACGCGGATGAGCTCGCGCAGGATGGCTTTCTCTTTAACCAGCTGGGCGTAAGCCTGGGTGTGGGCCGGCGTTGAGACCTTTTCCGTCAGGTCCGCCAGATATTTCTGCCCGCCCAGATCGTCAAGGCGGCCGGCTTTTTTAAGTTCCTCGGTGAGCGTTACCATGTCAACCGGCTGATTTTTGGCGTAAAGGGCCCCGATGGCTTCAAAAATTTTCCGGTTGGAATCGTTATAGAAATGTTTGGCCTGCAGGATTTCGCTTACGGTCTCCACCGATTCTTTGGAAATAAGCATGGCGCCGAGGACGGCCATTTCCGCCTCAAGCGAATGGGGAGGCACTTTGGGAGTGTTCATTTGAAGAGATTACACGGATTAGTAAGAGAGATTACACTTTTTCCCCTGCAAAGCGATCTGTGTAATCACCGGGTTGCGGCAGCCCTACTTGCTTTGGGCTGAAACCGCAACTTTCACCTTGGCCGTGATGTTCTGCTTAAGGGCTATTTCCACTTCAAAATTCCCCACGGCTTTTATGGACGCGGGCAGCTTTATCATGTCTTTGTGAATTTTAATGTCGGCGGCCTGCAGATTCTTGATGATGTCGCTCTTGGCGATAGAGCCGAACATAACGCCTTCCTCGGACACCGGCCGTGAGAAGGAAAGGGTGATGGCGGTCAGGCGCTTGGCGATTCCCTCAAGGCCCGTGTTTTCCTGCGCCAGGCGCTTTGAGCGCCTGACTTCGCTGTTCTTCCACGCCTTGAGGGCGCCCTCGGTGGCCAGTTCAACCAGGCCGCGGGGCAAAAGGTAATTGCGGGCGTAGCCGTCTTTCACCTGCTTTATCTCGCCCGTCAGACCGATATTGGAAACGTCTTTCTTGAGTATAACTTTCATATTTAAGCCTCTTACTTGTGATTCGTAACTTGAAACTTGTGACCTGCGGCGCTTTGCGCCGCTCAGCCGTCGTAGGACATGAGAGAAAGGTTACGGTTTATTTTAACCGCTCTCGTTATCTGGCGCTGATGCTTGGCGCATGCGCCGGTAATTCTGCGCGACAGGATCTTGCCGGACTCGCTGCAAAAGCTTTTGACTATCTGTTGCTGCTTGAAGTCAATGAGAGCGATATGTTCGGCGCAAAGCCTGCAAACTTTTCTGCGAGGCGCGAAATGCCGCCTGCCCTGCGGCCGCCTGGCCATACTGCCGCCGGGACCGCCGCGTGAAGGCCCGCCTGTCGGGGGCAAGCCGGATGAGGGCCTTGACGCGCCGGCGTTCTCACCCTGGGCTCCGGCCGGTCTTGAATTATTCTGTTCTGTGTTGTCCATAAATCTCCTTAAAACGGCACTTCTTCTATGCCGGATGAACTTTCTTTAGCCGGAACGCCCGGCTGTTCCTCGGTCTCGGCGGTTTCCGCGGCGTCCGGAGCATCCGGAGCGGCGGAAGCCATGGCTAAAAATTGCACACGCCTGGCCGTCACTTTTAGAACTTTGCGCTTCTGCCCGGTCTTATCCACATATTCGGAACCGGCCAGACGCCCTTCCACATGTACGGGGCTGCCTTTTTGAAGCTTTTCCTTGCAGCGGTCCGCCATCGGCCCCCAAACGACTACGGGAACATAGGTGGTATCGTCTTTCCACTCGCCGGTAGCGATATCTTTGTAGCGGCGGTTCACGGCCACGTCAAAAAAACAACAGCCGCTGCCTTTTTGGGTTACGCGATGTTCCGGGTCCCGCGTAAGCCTACCCGCTATAATTACCTGGTTCTGTTCAGGAATTCGGATATTCATACTATTTCCCGACTTGTGCAGTCACAAGTCAGCTTAGTCTCAAGTTTCATGTCACAAGCAAACCATCACTCTTCACTTGTGCCCTGAAACATGAGACTTGCGCCTAACGGCGCATTGCGCCGTTAGGCTTTTTTGGCGGGCTCAAGCCCTGCCTTAAGCGTCATGGCCCTTAGGACATGCTGCTGAAGCTTCAGATTGCGGCTTATGGTTTTAATGGAGGAGGGGTCGGCTTTCACTTTAAGGTAAAAATAATAGCCGTCTCGGTGTTTTCCCACCTGATGATAAAACTTTTTACGGCCAAGCTTGTCTTCCGCGAGAACTTCGGCTTTCTCGTCGGTGATGATCTTCTTGGTCTTGTCCACAATTTCAATAACTTCGGCGTCGGAAACCTGAGGATTGATAATAACCATCAATTCGTATGCTTTCATATTAAGGTTAAGGATAGCAAATTAGGGTGCCCCGTTTCAATGGAAATTCAGCGGGGGCGCTAATGTGCTCTTACGGAGCAAACAAGTATCTGTTTGGGGCTGTCTGAACGGAAAGCGGAGCGGTCAAAATCTCCGTATTTGGCTTTTATTGTAAAACCGTTGTAATGCAGAAGCATTTCCAGCTCCAGCGGGAAAAAGCAGCGCATATTCAGCTTTTTAGCGCCGATATTGCGGCGGCCGCGTTTATAATGCCAGACAGGACGCGCCGCCTGCACAGCTTTGTCATAGGAATAACTTTCATTTATCAGTATATCGCCGCCGCCCGCCGGGTCTTTATAATGCCCTATCGGGATAAGCTCATCGGGGTCACGGACCAGATAATGCGGATTGGGATTGAAAACATCCAGTATAAAGCGCCCGCCGGGAGCCAAGTGTGCGCGCACGCGCTCAAAAAAGCGCTCTAGAGAAACCCTGTCATGGAGATGCTGCATTGAATTGAAAGGGATAAAAATAAGTTTAAACTTCTTTTTTAATTTGAAAGACCTGATATCGGCTTTGATAAAAATGGCTTTTACACCGGCTTTGGCCGCCTTTTCCCGCGCCCGCGAAAGCATCGGCTGAGAAATATCAACGCCCGCGATGTCAATGCCGGAGCGGGAGATCGGGATGGTCAGCCGCCCGGTGCCGCAGGCGAGTTCCAAAATGGGGCCTTTGGCTTTTTTAGCCTCTCTGATATAAAAAGGGATATCGGCCTGAATGGAGGTGTTATCGGCGTCATAGTGTGCGCCATCCCAGTAAACCTCGGAACCATCGGGGATTTTGTGTTTTAGCATAACCAGAGAATTCAGTAGTCAGAAGTCAGTAGACAGAAGAGTGGTAGACATTCCTTCTTAAATACCCTCCACCTTTAGTATATAGTTTTTTATTTGTGACTCCACTATTTACTGGTTACTGGCTACTTACTACTTTTCACATGCCGCCGTAAATTTTCAAGTTTATCGACACTGCCGATATCCTGCCAGTAACAGGCGTCATTTCTGAAACCCATTATTTTTTCGCCTTCCCCCGCCAGCCGCAAATAAACATCGGTAATGGAAAACACGCCGGATTCTGTCATTTTTCCAAAAATATCCGGTGAAATAACCTGAACTCCGCTGAATGCGAGCTGGGTAAGTTTGCCTGGGTCCGCCCCAGGTTGAAGTTTGCCTT
Organism: Elusimicrobiota bacterium; assembly: GCA_026388155.1. Taxonomy (NCBI): domain Bacteria; kingdom Pseudomonadati; phylum Elusimicrobiota; species Elusimicrobiota bacterium. The sequence goes on along the minus strand of JAPLKI010000013.1, from coordinate 204,492 downwards.
TCAGGTTCAATCCGTCGTCAAACAGCAGTTGCCTGGCGGACGGTCTTTTTTTAACCGCCAGGGTGGCCAAGGCCCCGCTTTTCACGTGCGCGGCGTAAAGCGCGGAAAGGTCCAGGTCCGTAAAAACATCAGCGTTGTGCATAAAAAAAGGCTTCCCGTCGTCAAAAAAACAGGCCGCTTTTTTAAGTCCGCCGCCGGTTTCAAGCGGAAAATAGATTTCAGGCGAAATGTCTATATGCAGGCCGAAATATTCTTTTTCGGCCAGGAAAGAGAGTATTTTATGATGCAGGTGATGGACATTTATAACCAGAGAATCGGCCCCGGCGCTGATAAGGCGGCGTATGACTGTCTCAAGCATCGTCACGCCGCCCACTTCAACCAGCGCCTTTGGGACGCTGTCGGTGAGCGGCTTAAGCCGCGTGCCGCGGCCCGCGGCGAGTATCATGGCTTTCATGTTTTTTTGCTGCTTTCGGCCTCAAGTTCCCGGTGGGTTAAGTCCACTGTGGCCTTATATTTTTCCCTCAGGTGGCGGGCCAGGGCTTCGGCGCAGTAAACGGAGCGGTGCCTGCCGCCGGTGCAGCCAAAAGACACCATCAGGTCGGTAAAATTCCTGGAAAGATAATTTTCCACGGTGGCGTCAAGCAGACCGTATACATTTGTCAGAAATCCGGAAACCGCGGTTTCCCCATCAAGGAATTTTATCACCGCGTCGTCTTTGCCGGTAAGCGGGGCGTATTGTTCAAGCCGGCCGGGGTTCGGAAGGGCGCGGCAGTCGAACACAAAACCGCCGCCATGGCCTTTCTCGTCGGAAGGCACGCCGTTGCGGTAGGCAAAGCTGGTAACGCGGGCAGTAAGGCCCAGGCTGGGTTTTCCGAACTGGCGCAGCCGCGAGGACGAGCAGACGCGCCTGAAAACCTGCATGAGCTCAGGCAGTTTAAGCGGCAGTTCGGCGTTTTCCAAAAGCCACTCAATGTTCCTTACCGCGTAGGGCACGCTCTGGAGGAACTGCGTTTTCCCCTCATAAAAGCCGCGCAGGCCGTAGGCGCCCATGGCCTGCATGATGCGGATGAACACGAAAGCGTGAAAATACCGCATGAATACAGCCCTGTCCGTTTTGCCCTCAATTCCGGCGGCTTCCAGATAATATTTTATCAGCTCGGTCCGCTGCCGCGGACGTATATCCGCTTTGGCGTCATATAAAATGGACGCCAGGTCATACTGCAGCGCGCCTTTGCGCCCGCCCTGGTAATCTATAAACCAGGGTTCGCCCGCGACACCGGCCTGTTCAGCCTTAGACGGACTGTCCGCGGCTGCGCGCAGCATCACGTTCCTGGACTGAAAATCGCGGTAAAGAAAAAAGTTGGAATCCGCCTCCAGCAGAAAAGAGGCCAGACTGTTGAAATCATCCTCAAGCTTCTGCTCGTTAAAAGGGATCTTTGCGAGCCTGAGGAAATAATATTTGAAATAGCTGAGGTCCCACATTATGGACTGGCGGTCAAAACTGCCGCGCGGGTAGCAGCAACTGTAATCAAGAGTTTTGCCGGCGGACCGCTGAAACTTAGGCAGCCAATTAAGGGTTTTTTTATACGCCTCAACCACCTGAGGCGGCAGTTCCGAACCCGAACGCTCGCTTTGCATGAACTGAAAAAGCGTGGTATCGCCCAGGTCTTCTTCAAGGTAAAAACCGGTTCCCTCCTCAAAGGCGAAAATTTCCGGCACCGGCATGCCTTCCTGTCTGAAGTGCTTTGAAAACTCGATAAAAGCCCTGTTTTCAAGCTTATCGGGGCCGTATGCCCCTATCGCCGTGCGGGCGGCGGACCGGAGCCGAAATAACCGGCGGGCGGAACCGTCGCCGTTTAACGGTTCGATCAACTCCGGCTCAGTGCCGAATGTTTTTTTAAAAAGCTTTTTAAGCTCAATTTCAAACGCCTGCGGCGGTTTCTCTTTTTCATTGTTTTTTAAAGGCATAAACATGTTCCCCCCCCGGAAATCCAACAAATGCATAACTATTTTAGGTAGCCAGAAGTCAGAATTCAGGAGCCAGAATGAGAAAACCAACTACGAGAAAGATTCCAACATTCTGAATTCTGACTTCTGAATTCTGCCTACCTGAGCAGTTACCAAATTGTACTAAAATCCCCGTGATCCCTAATGCCTGAAATGCCTTATACCGGTCATCACCATGGAAAGCCCCAGCCTGTCGGCGGCGGCCACCACTTCCTTATCCCTCATTGAACCGCCCGGCTGAATAACTGCCGTTACACCGGCTTTAGCCGCCTCCTCAATGCCGTCCGGAAACGGGAAAAAGGCGTCCGAGGCAAGCGCCAGCGGTTTTGGCGCCGGATTATTTTTTAAAAATTCCTCATACTTGTGCCTGGCCATAAAAACGGCGTCCACTCTTGACATCTGCCCCGCGCCGATGCCCGCGGTGTATCCCGGTCCGGCCAGAACTATAGCGTTCGAGCGCACATATTTGGCAACTGTCCAGGCAAATTTAAGCGCCTCCTCTTCTTCTTTTGAGGGTTTTTTAAGCGTTGGCACTTCCCACTTGTCCCCGAACAGAACGCTGTCGCTTGAACTTACAAGTATTTCCTCCCCCACTGACCTGAACTGCAGGTGCTGCGCCGGGAAGTCTCTCCATTTCAAAAGCCGCAGATTGGGTTTCTTCGCGAAAACAGCCAGGGCCTGGGCGTCATAATCCGGCGCGCAGATAACCTCCACGAATTTCTTTGAGAGAAAGCCCGCTATCTCCCCGTCCAGTTTTCTGTTGACTGCTATAATACCCCCGAAGGCCGACAGCTGGTCGGTATTCCAGGCCCGTTCAAAAGCCTCGGAGAGGTTCAAGCCCGTACCCATGCCGCAGGGCGTAATATGCTTAAAGATCACGGCGGCCGGAACCGGAAATTCCAGCACGGCCTGGCAGGCGCCGTAGGCGTCAAGGATATTATTGTAGGAAAGCTCCTTGCCCTGCAATTGGTCGAAAGGCAGGCGTTTGTTTTTTGAGTAAAGCGCGCAGCTCTGGTGGGGGTTTTCTCCGTAGCGCAGGTCGTTTATTTTGTTCAGGCGGGCCTCAAAGAGATCAGCGTAATCCGCCTTTGCCGGCGTCGCATCTGTGTTTTGCCCCGCCCTTTTGGTATCGGAATTGTGATTTATCTCCCCGCCTATAATCTCACACGCCGTTGTTTGCTCCAAAAGAGCGGGGCTTTGCCCCGCCCTTTGGCCCGCTTCGGGAAAAAGGGCGGGGGCCAAAACGCCCGCGATGGCTGTGTCGTAGGCGGCGGTATGTTTAAAAGCTTTCAGCGCCAGCTCCTTCCTGAATTCCACCGGCAGAACGCCGCCGTTTTCCTTTAAATTTTTAATCACGGCGCCGTAATCCAGCGGGTTTGCCACAACGGCCACATCTTTATAGTTTTTGGCCGCAGCTCTAAGCAAGGCCACCCCGCCTATATCGATATTTTCTATCAGTTCCTCGGACCATGGCGCGGCTTTTTTTGCCGTTTCCTCAAAAGGGTAAAGATTCACCGCCACCAGATCTATGGACTCTATGGCGCAGCGTTTAACATCCTCGACATGGGCGGGGTTATCCCTGCGGTAAAGTATTCCGCCGTGCACCAGCGGGTGAAGAGTTTTCACCCTGCCGTCCAGTATCTCCGGAAATCCCGTAAACGTTTCAAGAGCGCGCACAGGCAGCCCCGCCTCTTTCAGCAGTTTATAGGTGCCGGAAGTTGAAATTATTTCAACGCCCATTTCCGTAAGGGCCTGCGCGAAATCCACGGCCCCGGTTTTATCGGAGAGAGACATCAGCGCCCTTTTGAGCGTGCGGCCGCTATCGCCCGGGGGAAGCACCAGCACCTTATTGCCCTCGATTTTCAGCCTGTCCTCGCAGAACAGCGCCGCGGCTTTGGGATAAAGCGCCAGCTCCTGGAAGTTCACCCTTTTAGCCAGCGATTCGGGCGTGTCGCCGGGTAAAACATTAACCGCGGCCTGGAGTATTATGGGCCCGCGGTCATAATCTTCGCTTACAAAATGCGCCGTGGCTCCGCTTAAGGCGGCGCCGGAGTTTATCACAGCTTCGTGGACTTTCATCCCGTAAAAACCCTTACCGCCGAAAGCCGGCAGCAAAGCGGGGTGGATATTGATTATTTTCTCATGCCACCCGGCAAGCATGCGGGGTCCGAGTTTAATCATATAGCCGGCCAGACAGACCAGGTCTATTTGATACTCTTTGCAGAGCCCGGCCAGGCGCGCGTCGTGCTCGGCAGGCGAGGCGAAATCCTTCAGCGGCAGGGCGACCGACGGAATATTTTCTTTTCCCGCGCGTTTCAGCGCGCCCGCGCCTTTCAGGCTTGAAATTACCAGAACCACTTTTCCTTTTATCCGGCCGCTTTTAACGGCGTCAATAATAGCCTGAAGATTAGTTCCTTCTCCCGAGGCGAACACGGCGATATTTTTCATGATTTTTTCAGCCTCTTACTTGTGACCTGTGACTTGCCGCTGCTCTTATTCCCAATTGGCCCTCAAGGCCAATTCCATCAATTCAAAAAATTTGTTTGCGTCCAGATCCTCTTTTTCGTTGTTCCAGGACGCGGACAGGCAATACCAGGCATTCCCCTTGCTTTTAAAAAGCCAGGTCATGTTCAGCACTCCGGGCTCCGCGCCGCCCTTATAGCCGGCATAAAGGAACTTGCCGGGCGGAATATCCAGCCCCGTGTTTATGGCCAGAATATCCAGCGCCTGCTTGTCGTTTTTTTTGTGGATATATTCCATCAGACGGCACAGATCGGCGGGCGAGGCAAGCCACTCTATTTTGTCTACGTGGAAAGGGCTTTTTTTTACGTCTTCCGCTTTAAGGGGTCTTGCCGCGAGTTTAGAGAGAAAACCGTATTTATCCCCAAGAGGCGGGTTAAAGTAGTTGAGGGCGGACTCAGTGTCGCTTTTCAGGCGGAAAATTTCCGAGGTTTTAAGGAACGGGCGCATGAGAGCGGGGTTTGAGTGGCCGAGTTTTTGCAGGTCCCCCTCCAGAGTTTTTCTGCCTACCGCATCAATAAGCAGGTCCGCGGCGGTGTTGTCGCTTTCAGATATCATCATGGCGGCAAGCGTGTGGACGGTAAGCGGCGCGCCGTCCGGCCAGTTTTGAAGGCGGCCGGAGGGGAGCGATTTTTGCTCATCCTTGAGATAAATAATTTTTTCCCATTCCGTGCCTTCCTCAAGCAAAGCGCCCAGAACATAAAGTTTGAAAGCCGAACCTATCGCGAAATAATCGTTTTCATTCGAACTTTCGATCCCCCTCTCGGCGTCGCCAAGCGCCGAGGAGGGGACACCGAAACGCCGCAGGCTAAAGCCGGTTTTACCGTCAAGCCGCCCCAGTTTTTCCTTAAACTCCCTGATAGAGAGGTTCTTTTTATAGGCCGTCTTGAAAAAAAGTACTGAAATTTTACCGGTGTCTGGGTTAATGGACAAGGCCGCCGGCAGTTCAAAATCATTTTCTGTTTCGAAAATGAAATGGGCGGATATCGCCGAGTCGATGCGTTCAAAGTGCACCGCCGTCACCCGGCCGTCGCTTTTATAGATACCCGAGAGTATATCGGAAAGTTTTTCAAGCGAGATATTGTGAAAAAAGTTGTTATCGAACAGCTCAGAAAGGTTCCGGGGCTTTTCCGTTATCTGGGCGGCAAGCAGGCGCGCGGCGGATGCAAGGGCCGGGTCAGGAACGTTTTTTTGGGTGAAACCGTTCAGGCAGAAAAAAAGCAGGCCCGTGCAAAGGATAAATTTTTTCATCGCTTCACTTCAAAAGAACTTTGCCGCGGCCTTTTACGATAGACCCCACAAGCCTTGTACCTTTGACGGCTTTCAGCGCCGCCGGCGCGTCGGCCGCGCGCACCGCGGCTATCATTCCAAGGCCCATGTTGAAAGTTTCAAACATCTCCCTCTCGCTTATGCGGCCCCGGCGCTGAACCTCGCGCATGAGCGGCGGCACGCTCCAGGAGGATTTTAAAATTACGGCGCCGGTCTTTTTGGGCAATATCCGTTCCAGATTCCCGGCGATCCCGGAGCCCGTTATGTGCGCCAATCCCAGAATATCCCCGCCGCGCCTTTTAAGGGCAGCGCGCAGGTCTTTAACATCTTTAACATAGATCTTAGTGGGCGCAAGCAGGCGGGCCGCGTATTTTTTAAGCGATCCGCCGGCAAGAGCTTTGCGGATGAGCGAGAACCCGTTCGAGTGGAATCCGCTGGACTCAAAACCGATAAGGGCGTCGCCCGGCTTTATTTTTGAACCGTCGATCATTTCGGTTTTTTTCACTATACCCACGGAAAACCCGGCCAGGTCGTATTCGCCGGTCTTGTAAAAGCCCGGCATTTCGGCTGTTTCCCCTCCGAGCAAAACCGACTCTCCCCGGCGGCAGCCTTCGATAATGCCGGCGATTATTTTTTTTGAACGTGCCAGGTCCAGCCTGGCGGTGGCGTAATAATCGAGGAACAACAGGGGCCTGGCCCCGCAGCAAACCAGGTCGTTTACGCACATCGCCACAAGGTCTATGCCTATGGTGTCGTGGCGGTCAAGCAGAAAGGCGAGCTTGAGCTTGGTGCCTACGCCGTCGGTGGAGGCGACCAGGCTGTAATCGCCGCCCGTTTCGGACAGCGGCAAAAGCCCCGCGAATCCGCCTATAAATTTCGATTTTTCTTCCAGGAATTCGGTAAATTTATCCGAGAGTTTCACATCCACTCCGGCTTTTTTATATGTAGTCATTTATTATCGCTCCGGCCAGATATCAAAGGATAAAACAACGCTCTGAAGTATAGTAGAATTATACAAATAGTGAATGCCGCCGCGCGCGGAAAGGATACTTTATCATGCCTTTAATAATCCCGGAAGTGAAAGAAAACATCGGTTCGCTCACGCTTAATAACCCGGCCCGGCGCAACGCGCTCAGCCTTGAGCTGTGCGATGAGATGGTGGAGGCCCTTAAAACTTTTGAGGCGCGCAGAATTCCGGTGATAATAATCCGGGCCGAAAAAAACGCGAAGGTCTGGTCCGCCGGCCACGACATAACACAACTGCCGCAGGTGCATCACGACCCGCTTGCCTATGACAGCCCCATGGAGCGGGCCTTCCGCCGCATACAGGAGTATCCGGGCGCGGTCATAGCAATGGTGCAGGGCAGCGTGTGGGGCGGGGCCACGGACCTTGCCGTCACCTGCGACCTTGCCATAGGCGATGAGACCGCCGCTTTCGCAATCACGCCGGTTAAAATGGGCCTGCCCTACAACGCCTCCGGCATTATGCATTTCATAAACCGCGTGGGCAGCAATATCGCGAAGGAAATGTTTTTCACAGCCGAGCCAGTGAAAGCCGAGAGAGCCTATCATTTCGGAATTTTAAACCATCTCGTCAGTTCCCGTGAAATTGAGCGGTTCACTTTTGAGCTGGCCCGCGTTATCGCCTCGAACTCGCCGCTCGCGGTATCGGTAATAAAAGAGCAATTCCGGATACTGGCGGAGGCCCACCCGATAAGCCCCGAAGCGTTTGAGCGCATCCAGGCCCTGCGGCGCAAGGTGTACAACAGCCGCGATTACGAAGAGGGCATAAAAGCGTTCATGGAAAAAAGAAAACCGCAATTTAAAGGGGAGTAATGACTACAGGGGAGAGGGGCTAGCGGATAGAGAACAGGGGTGGAATGGCTAATTTTATTCCTTCCCCAGCCACTATCCGCTAACCCCTCTCCCCTGCCCTTACGCCCCTATATCCTTGCGATACTGCATGCCGTCAAAATTTATCGCCTTTGCGGCGGCGTAGGCGTTTTCAGCGGCGGATGCGACATCCGCGCCAACAGCCGTAACGCCTAAAACCCTTCCCCCGTTTACAAAAAACTTTTCGCCTTCCGCTCTGGTTCCGGCGTGAAAGATCAAAGTCTGCGGCGGCACTTTGTCCAGCCCTTTTATCCCGGCGCCTTTTTCCGGGTTCTGCGGGTAGCCGCGCGCCGCGAGTGCCACACAAACACAGGCGCCCGCTTCGGTCTCAATGGTTTTCCCGGCAAGCTGCCCGTCCGCGCAGGCAAGCATGAGAGCGGCCAGGTCGGATTTTATCATCGGCATCAGGCACTGGGTTTCCGGGTCCCCGAAGCGGACATTGAATTCAAGCGCCCTGGGGCCCTTATCGGTCAGCATCAGCCCGGCGTAAATAACGCCGCGATAGGGGAGGCGGTCTTTCTTTATGCCCGCCGCAAAGCGTTCCAACACTTCTTTTTTTATGGTTTCAAGCGTCCGGGCGTCAAGCGGCACCGGGCAAAACGCGCCCATGCCGCCGGTGTTCGGGCCCTCATTATTATCAAGCAGGCGCTTGTGGTCGCGCGAAACAGGCAGCATCAGGAAAGTTTCTCCGTCAATCAGGGCCATTACCGAAACCTCTTTGCCCGTGATGAATTCTTCAATTATTATCTTTGAGCCGGAATAGCCGAAAACCCGCTTTTCCATGAAATCAGAAACGGCTTCCAGCGCCGAGGCCTCATCGCTGCAGATGCGCACGCCCTTGCCGGCGGCCAGGCCGTCCGCTTTTATCACCAGCGGGTATTTTTTATTTCCCCTTATTTTCTCTTTAGCGCAGCCCGCGTCGTAAAATACCTGGAAAGCAGCCGTGGGAATGTCGTGCCTGCTCATGAATTCCTTGGCGAATTGCTTTGACGCCTCGAGCATGGCGCCCTTCTGCGAGGGCCCGAAAACTTTTACGCCGCGGCCGGATAAAAAATCAGCCGCGCCCTTTGAAAGCGGCGCTTCAGGCCCTACCACCGCTAATTCGATTTTTTTTTCAAGGCAGAACTCCGCCAGCTTTTCGAAATCGTCAGGGGCGATGCCTGTGGGCTCGGCCAGCCCGGCCATGCCGGCCGAACCGGGGGCGGAGTAGAGTTTTTCAACCAGGGGGCTCGCTTTCAATTTCCAGGCCAGCGCGTGTTCGCGCCCGCCGCTTCCGATGATCAAAATATTCATAAAATCCCCGTTACCGCTAAAGTAGACAGAATTCAGTAGTCAGAATCCAGAATTCCGACTTCCGACTTCTGAATTCTGACTACTGGCTGCTTTACCTTTCTACCTGATTACCGGATACTTTCCGGTGAAACAGGCCGAGCAGAAATCCGCTCCGGAATTATTACCGCAGGCTTTCGCAAGATTTTCAGGCGAGAGGTAATAAAGCCCGTCGGCGCCTATGAATTTTCTCACCCCTTCCGGCGAAAGCCGGTTGGCTATAAGTTCGTCTTTGTCAGGCGTGTCTATGCCGTAAAAACACGGGCCTATAACCGGCGGCGAGGCCACGGCCATAATTACTTTTTTTGCGCCCGCGTTTTTCAGACTGCGGATTATCCGGCGCGAAGTGGTGCCCCGCACAAGGGAGTCGTCCACAAGAACAATGCTTTTTCCCTTTATCACGTCCCTTATGGGCGCGAGTTTTAAATGCGCCGTGAACTCCCTCAGCTTCTGGTCGGGCTGGATGAAGGACCGGCCGCTGTAATGATTGCGCATGAAAACCGTTTTATAGGGGATGCCGGACATTTGAGAAAACCCAAGCGCGTAGGCCGTGCCCGAATCCGGCACGCCCGAAACCAGGTCCGCTTTAAGATCTTTAAATTCGCTTGCGAGCAGGCCGCCTATATCATGGCGGGCCAGCTGCACGGTGCGGCCGCAAACGGCGGAATCGGGGCGGGCGAAATAAACCTGTTCAAAAACGCAGCGCGCCGCTTTCCCGCGCGGGGCGAATCTTTTTGAGAAAAGTTTTCCGCCTTTTATGGTCACCATCTCCCCCGGCTCAACCTCGCGGATAACACGCCCCCCCACAACTTCAATGGCGCAGGTCTCGGAAGAAAGCAGCCAGGCCCCGCCAAGCCGGCCAAGCACGAGCGGCCGGATGCCCAGCGGGTCGCGCGCACCTATAATTTTGCCGGGCGCCATAAAAGCGAAAGCGTAGCCGCCGCGCAGCCTGGGCAGGCTTTTTGCCACGGCGGCCTCGAGCCCGTCGCCGTTACACCTGGCCATAAGATGGACTATCAGTTCGCTGTCGGTGGCGGATTGAAAAATAGCGCCGCGGGAGCCAAGCTCTTTTCTTAATTTGGCAGCGTTGGTAAGATTGCCGTTATGTGCCACGGCGAGTTCGCTGGAGGCGGTTTTAAAGAAAAGCGGCTGGGCGTTTTTTATTTCGCTTGAGCCCGCAGTGGAATACCTTACATGGCCCACGGCGCTTTTCCCTTCAAGGTAAGCCAGGGCGGAATTTGAAAACACCCCGCCCACAAGGCCCATGCCGCGATGCGTCAGCAGGCGGCCCTTATGTTCGGTTACGATGCCGGCGGATTCCTGTCCGCGGTGTTGAAGGGTAAAAAGGCCCACATAGGCGAGCCTCGCGGCCTCTTTATTCCCGGCTATAGCGAATATTCCACACATAAAATCCGTGACCGGCGGCGGTGATCGGTGAAGTAAAAACAATAAGAATTTTTCCAAAAAACTCAATTTGTAATGTCTCAGGAACTTAGGGATATTCTACAACATTTGAATAATGTAGAATTTACAAGTAAGAAGGAGACACATACCATGAAAAAGTACTATGAATTGAAAATGGGGAAACTGCTTAGCTTCACCACTAAACTTGTTTACACTTGTTCTTTTCTGCCGGTCGTGATAGCGGCTTTCTATGCGTGGACCAAGCTGACTTATCCGGCACCTTTCCCCTACGACCCTTTCTCCGTCGCATCCCGCCCCATCCCCTGGGCGGCTCTGCCGATTTTTTTAGTCATTCCGGTGGTTGTCATGTTGTTCAGGGGACTTGCGCCCGACGGCTACGTTTTAAACGACGTTCAACTTATAATAGACCGGAAATTCAAGCCGATAGTCATACCGCTGATGGAAATTACCGAAGTGCGGTTATTAACGGACGAAGAATTGAGATGGACCGTCAAACTCAGCGGCTCGGAAGGTTTTTACGGTTATTTCGGGGTTTGCTGGAACAAAAAACTGGGAATATTTAAAATGTACGCCACCCGCAGAAAAAACCTGGTGGCGGTAAGAACCGCCAAAACGCTCTACGCTCTGAGCCCCGAAGACATAGAAGATTTTTTAACGACCCTGAAGAACCTGACAGGCCGCTAGTGTAGCGTCGCATAAATAACTTTACTTTTTTATAAAGTCCCGCCACGCCTCTACATGGACTCCAGAAGCTTCATTATCGTTTGGGAGCGGGGGCCGGCGGGGCCTTTCATAGGGTAAAAAACCTCCGGTCCGGGTCCAAAGCCGGTTAAGCCAATGGAATAGGGCTGACCGAGTTTTTGGGTTATAAAAGCGAAAGAAGCGAGTTCCGCCAAGTCCTCAGCCCAGCTCTTTGAGCCGTAAAGCGAAATGAACGGACTGAACGTCAGTTCACGGTACATGGCGGGGACCCCGTACATTTCAAGTTTTGGACCTCCGCCCAGGCCGTAAAAAGTTATATTTTCCCTGCCGTCTATAAGGCCGGGGATCAGCGGAACCCGGTAATCCGCCCACACTGTCCTGAAAAAGTCCCCGGCAAGCGGGCTTGCGGGAAAATATCCGGACGGCATACTGTCGTCCGCAAAAGGCGTTACGCCTTTTATGTAATCTACGGCGTGGGTGCCTTCGTGGAAAAGCGCGTAAAGAAGTCCCTTGTATTTTTGCCCGGCATTCACTTTTATATCCAGGCCGGGCCGCGCGATAAAACAACTGCGTTCCCTGTCGGTTAACGTTTTGGAGAGATTGTTTTTGAGCGAGGCGGGATTCAGTATCATGTAGAAATATATCACGCCTTTACCGTCAACCACCCAGCTGGTAACGCCGTTGCCCATGAAATTTTCAATAAAATAAACTCCCACGCACCTTTCCCTGAACACCCGGCCGTAAACCGGCGGCAAAAGCGCAAGATATTTTGAGAAAAGTTCCTTGTCGGCGGCGGTGGGATCGTAAGCTTTATAATCCGCGCGCCCGTCAGTCTCGGCCGCGCTTTTCAGCATATCAGGCGGAACAATAACTATGCGGTCCGCAAGGGGTATCGCGGGATCGAATTTGTAATTTTCCAGACTTGAGTAATACGGGATATCGGGTCCGGAAGCGGATTTTTTCCCGCAGCCGGCGGCCCCGAACACAGCGGTAAGGCAAAGAATTGAAATTATTATTTTTTTCATGGTATTTGCGGGAAATATAAGGTCCGTCCACCGCCGGCCTTTCCTTTTACTTCACCGGATGGAGTCCCAGTCGGAATCGAAGGTCTCTCTCAGGCCCTTAAGGACCGCGGAACTGACGGAAATTATGCCGAGTTCGCGGTTGTGGTCCAGCGAAGAGGCCGAAAAATTCTGCGAGCCCACGTAAGCGGCTGCGGACTGCGCGCCGTAATCAGCCAGTATCATTTTGCCGTGGACAAAAAGCGCCTGCATGGATTTGGCCGCCACCCCGGCCTCTTTCACTCGCGCGAGGCCGTCGGCGTTCACGTCCTTGTCTCCCTCCATAAGTTTGGCCGCTATCAGGCGGACCTTTACCCCCCGCTTGACCGCGGCGCCAAGGGCCTTCAGCGTGTCCGCGTCCTTGACCTCCAGGCTGTAGATGTCCAAGGTGGCCGAGGCGGAATTTATCAGGCCCAGCAGTTTCTGCCTGGCGTTATCCGGGCTCCAGACCAGCGGAGATGAGGGATGCCTGTAAACCTGGCCGTTCCAGTCCGCCTCGAAGGTTTTGGCTATATCGGCCACCTCGTTGGCGTCCGTGGTAAGTATGCCGAAATCCCTGGTGCCTCCAAAATAGCCCGGGCACAGGTTGAAGCTCATAACGATGGCGCTGGAATTATCGGCCACCAAAGTCTTCTGGTGCGTTATCGGGAAAAGCGCGGAAGAAGCCTCTTTCACGGACACGCCGCCGGCGGACATGATCTTCATGGTGGCCGGGTTCGGATTGGGGATGAAATGCTTGGAGCGGACGTCGAATATCGCGCGCACCTTTACGCCCCTTTTAGCCGCCTTTATCATGGCGTTGATGATGTCGGTGTCGTCCATTTCGTATATGACCAGATCGAGCGTGCTCTGCGCCTTGTCTATCATTTCCAGGATGGGGCCGCGGGAAGACGCCGGCTGTATCAGCAGCGAGTGTTTTGTGGAGGCTATGCGCCTTTCACTGGCCTGCTTGCGGACTTTCACCTGGGAAGGCGTCTCCGCGGAGAAAGCCGGCGTGCTGCATAGGCCTGCCGAAGCGGCGAGTATGGTTATAAGGATAGTTCTTTTAAAAAGCATATGTTCCCCCCTTTACGCATACAATATTTTACCACTTCAAACCTTACTTATCCGCAATAAATATAAAGCCCTATTATCGCAAGTTCTTTTCTCCTTTGAAGCTTCCAAGAGCGGCCAAAAATCCGCAAAAGGGGCGGCGTTTTTATCGATTTTTGCGCAGTCCCCCGCGCCGGGCTTTGTCCAGGCGGGTCAGGCCGCGGCAACTTGTTTATTTAGAGCCTATCCGCAATTAGGCTTTCATGGCGAAACAGGCCGTCTGATGGGCATAGCCCTTGTTACGGCACTGCCATAGGCTGGGCGATTTTGAAGCCGAGCCGAAGCGACGCGAAACGAGCAGGCTCGCAGAGGGTCTGTAAGTTGAGCGGCGCAAAGGCGCAGGCCAAAAGCGGCAGTTGCAGCCGAAATCGCTAATTGCGGATAGGCTCTTAGTCTTCAGCCGGGGTATTTATAAAGGATCGCCGCTCCTGCCCCAGGTGTAGGTAAGACTGATGCGGTGGGTAAGGCCAAGATCGCCGTAGGACACTATCGCGTAATCAAAATTAAAACTCTTATGGATCCATCCCAGTCCGGCCGAAAGGCCCGAACCCGCGCCATCGCGCGTATTAAATCCCAGGCGCACCGGCACCGCTTTGTCGGCGAATATTTCCAGCCCTAACCCAAGCAGGGCGCTCCCGCTCTTCTCTTTTGCGATATCTATTGCCGCGGTACTTTTCCGGTCGAGGAGAGTGAAGCCATAAGCGGCGCCTGCGCGCACATTCAACGGCAGACTTTCATCGGCGCTCTGAAATTTAACGGCAGGCCCCAGGTTTTGGATCGCCAGACCCAGAGTCAGTTTCGGGACGCCGGGCGGGGCGTAGAGAGCTCCAAGGTCCAAGGCAAATCCGGTGACCGAAACATTGTCTATAGATTCCTTGATAAGCTTTACCCCCGCGCCCACGCTCAGGGAATCGTTTATAGGCCGCCCATAGCCCGCGCCGAGGGCCAGGTCGGTCAGGCCGGCGGTGCCCAGCCCCGTCCCCCCGGGATTTGAGATGGTGGTTTTAGGCACATCCCCGAAATTTAAATAGTTGAGGCTTGCCCCCCATCCGCGCGGGTCGGCGAAACCGAGGTATTCCTGCGTTATGCTCTCGAAATGCTGATTGTGCATGAAGGTCGCTTCACGGTTGGCGATGCGGCCCAGTCCCGCCGGGTTATAAAGCAGGGCATTGGAATCAGCGGCAAGCGCCGTATAAGCGCCGCCCATGCCCACCGCCCTGGCATTGGCATCCAGGAACAGAAAATTAAACGGCTCGGCCCCGGCCGAAGAAGCGGCCGCGCAGGGCCGGGCTACGCAGAGAACCGTCATCAGGATACCCGCCAGCCTCAAATGTTTCATAAAATTTTTACCGCACTATCAGGATCTTTTTGACTACAGTGGAGTGTCCGGGGCTGGTGATAACGGCAATATAGCCGCCGGAGGCCACACTGCGCCCGCTGTCATTTTTCACGTCCCACTGGAGCCTTCCGCCGCTGTTTTCCGAACTGAGCCTGGCCACAAGCTGGCCGGTTATCGTATATATCTTTATAGCGGCCTGCTCGGTAAGATTATCAAAGATCACCCCGGAATTAAGGTTGCCGGCGCTGTAAGGAACCCCATTATCCGGATCGCCGCTGTTGGGTTTAAACGGATTGGGATAGACCCGCAGCGCGGATAAGTCGCCCGCGGCCCCGGTTCCGAAGGCGGTAAAGATGGAAAGGTGTCCGATCTGACCTATGATCACTTTATGCGTCCGATCCACCGTCGAGCCCGGCACCGCTTCCCACAGCCCGCTTGTCTCGTTGAGCACATAGAGCCGCAGGGTGTCGGCGCGCAAAGGCGGGGATATTCCATCCACAAAGCCGGTGTTGTTCGTGTCCGGATAGGGAACCTTTACGGTGACCGGCGCGGACAGCGTTCCCGTGTAGCGGACGCCGCCGGCGGCCACAATGAACTCGGTCAGAGAACTGCACGATTCCCGCAGGCCCGCGGGAGCGGCGGCCGCCGCTATCAGATCGGCCGTGTTGCTCATGAGCGGCAGTTGCGACGGCGTTTCAGAGAGGATCCAGCTGGTGGCTGCGCCCAGGAGAGCCGTTGGAATGTCTATTTCCGTTTTGCCGTTTGGTCCCGTCAGGGTGTTGCTGGCGACTCCGCTGATATAGGCCTGAAGATCGGGCGTGGCCACAGTTACGGTACTGGATAAAGCCTGGCCGCTGGGATTTGAGACCTCAATATAACGGGAATACAGCGTGCCGGTGGAAAGCCCGGTTTCCAGGTAAGAATTGCTGGAGCCGGGCAGGGAAACCACCAAACTGCCTGTCCCGGTGCGGAAATTAAAATTAGCGGCCGGCCCGGCCGCAGCCTGCCAGAGCCAGTGTATCGTGTCGCTGGACACGGTGAAGCCGGAAAGGACCGGAACCGCGACCAGAGAGGTGTCCACCAGGACGGTATAGACCGCGGCGGAAACGTTGCCGGTGAAATCCGAGGCGACGAAGGCGATCCGGTTGGTGGAGGCGGCCGGTCCAGTGGAAGTGACGACCGGGATATTGTCGGCCTGCAAAGTCTGAAGCGCGGCGGTTCCGTTGGAGCCGCCCAAAGTTACGCTGTTGGTGGAAACATAGTTCCAGGTGGCGCCGGCATTGGTGGAGTAAAGGACGCTGTAGGCCTGGCCCCGGTTGTGGGCGGCCAGGGTGTCGGACTGATAGTCGGCCATGATCTGAGCCGGCGAGCGGGCCACATTGAAAACGCGGAATTCGTCGATAGCGCCGAATTGCCGGGACTGTCCTGGTACGCCGCCTATATAGTCAATAGCGCCCGCGGGTTTGAGGTTTGAGGTCCCCCGGTACGAACCGTCCACATAGAAATCAGTCTGACTGCCATATGCCGCCGCGGCCAAATGGTGCCAGCCATCGGAAAGGGCGCCCAGGTTGAAGCCCGAGTCTCCGAACCCCGATGAAATGACTCCCAGTTCCATGTCGGAATACCTCACGACTATGTGATGTACGGTTGGCGACACGCCATAAGTGAGGATCCAATAATCCGCCCCCGAAAGCGCCGGCAGGGGGTATTGAAACCAGGTCTCGAGCGTGTAAGGCCCTGCCATTGAGATCTGGTTTACCGCCATGGCGTCCCCGTCATTGATAAATTTCAGCGCCGAACCGCTCTTGCCCGCCACCCAGACTGGATTGCCGACGAATGCGCCTTTATTGCCCGACATTGATGCGTCCAGCGCCACGGTGCCCGTGCCCTCATCCAAATGCCACTGGGCGACGAGGCCGTCGGGCAGGCCGGTTGAAACCAAAAGCCCCGCGCTCAAGTCCTGCACCGAAATCCTGGCCGAAACCACGTTGGTGGAAATATAAGCGTTCATGGGTAAATTCGTCCAGGACGGGGCGGCCGGGGTGGAAACCTGCGGGCCCGAAAAGACGGGAGGCACGATATCCACCACGAAGCTGAAAGTGGAAGACCAGTCAGTCCACTCGTTGATCAAGTTGTCGTATGCCTTTACCCGCCACCAATAAGCGGCGGCATTACTGAGCGAGCCTGTTGACGCATAGAAAGCGTTGACCGTGACCGAGTCGGCGATGATATTTGTGAATCCCTCATCCGTCGCAAGCTGCAGGCGGGAATCACCTATTACCCCGGTGGTCCAGAGCATAGCCGGATTTGTGGTGCTGATATAGGCCGCGTCGGCGGGAGCGGCCAGGGCCGGCGGACCCGTGAGGTCCCCCAAAACGGTGTAGACTGCGGTGGAAACGTTGCCGGCCATGTCGGAGACCGTGAAGGCGATCTGGTTGGTGGGCGCGCCCGGTTCCGTGGAGGTGACGATAGGGAAGTTGTCGGCCTCTAATATCTGCGTGGCTTTGGTCCCGTCGGCGCCGCTCAGATGGACGCTGTCGGTGGAGACGAGATGCCAGGTGCCGCCGGCGTTGGTGGAGTAAAGCACCTCATAGGCTTTGTCCTGGAACTCGGCCAATATCTCGGCTGGCGAGCGCGCCACGTTATAAACCCGGATATCATCCAGCGCGCCGCCCCATACCTGACTTGTCACCATAGCGTCTCCGCCGAACTGCGCGGTTTGCGCCGTTACGCCCGCGGCATTGCCTACGACCTGCCCTACGTTAAGTCCGTCCACATAAAAGTTAGTTAAGCCCTCCGAGGCTACGGCCGCGAGGTGATGCCAGCCGCTCAGAGTGCTCAAATCGAAGCCGGAAGTACAACCGCTTGGCCACTCGCACAACATGTTCTGATACGCGCATAGGGGCGAGTGCGTATCGCCGTAGCCCATGCGCATGAGAATGTGATAGCCGCCGGCGGCTAGAGGGAATTGCGACCAGGCTGTGACTGTATAGTTGGCGCCCAGAGTAATGGAGGGAACGTCCATGCGGGAAGCTCCGCTGAAGTTGACGGCCATGCCGCGGTGGCCGGCGACCCAGGCAGGGCCGTTGACCAGTGTGCCGTCAGCGCCGTTGCCGGAAGAGTCCGACGCCAGGGTGCCCGCGCCCTCATCCAGACGCCACTGTCTGATAAGGCCTTCGGGCAGCACAGCTGAAGAGAACAGCCCAGCGGAAACGAGGAGCCCCGCGTTCAAGTCCTGCACCGATACCCGGATAGAGGCGGGATTCGCTCTGAGGTACGCAGCCGTAGACACGAATAGCCCGGCAGGAGAGGTGGAAACCTGGGGCCCGGAATAGACCGGAGACGCAATGTCCACCATGAAACTGAATGTGGAAGACCAGACGTTCAGATCGGAGATTTCGGCTTCCTGAACCCGCCACCAATAAGTGGCCGCCTGGCTCAGGCTATTGGTAGAGATATAGAAATTATTGGCCGTAGTCGAGTCGGCGAGGATATCCGTGAAGCCAGGGTTCCTGGCGAGCTGCAGGCGGGAATTGCCTATTGCCCCGGTCCAGGTCATAAACGGGTTTATGGCGTTGATATAGGTAGTGTCGGCCGGGCTTAGCAAAGTTGGCGGGATTGTATCCACCAGAACGGTATAGACCGCGGTGGAAACGTTGCCGGCAAAATCAGAGGTAACGAAGGCTATCTGGTTGGTGGGCGCGCCCGGACCAGCGGAGGTGACCAGCGGAATATTGTCCGCCTCCAGAGTCTGAAGCGCGTTGGTCCCGTTGGAGCCGCCCAATGTTACGCTATTGGTGGAAACATAGTTCCAGGTGGAGCCGGCATTGGTGGAGTAAAGGACGCTATAGGCCTGACCGCGGTTGTGGGCGGCTAATGTATCGGACTGGTAATCGGCCAGAATATCGGCGGATGAGCGGGCGACGTTATACAGGCGCGCTTCATCGATCGCGCCCGGAAAATAACCTAAAAACCCGGCACCCAGCCGAAGGGGCTCAGTAGTGCTCGGGGCGCCGGAATTACCGTTCCAGGCGACATAGCCGCGCCGGAGGCCGTCCACATAGAAGTTGCCGCCCGTGGAATCAACTACAAAAGCAGCCTGATGCCATTGGGCATCGTCAAATCCGGGGATCCGGAACCCACAATACCCGTCATTATCCGGATCCACATAATCCTGGTTATTACCATTAATAAAATAAGAAGCGCAAAGAAGTCCTCCATACATATGGACGCTGTAGCCATTGAAATAGCCGCTCACATATTTGCTGAGGATCGCGCCGGTCGTGCTGCCGGACCCGTTCGTTTTGAACCATACTGAAGCGGTCAGGGGATAAGCGTTTAAGGCATCAGCGGAAGGAATGTCAACTTCTTGTGTGCCGTTCAACGCCAGAGCTTTGCCTTTGACGCCGCTGGTCCAAACCGGGTTATTGATCAGGTTCCCGTTAAAAGCGTTGGGCGAGGCATCCAGTGCTACGGTGCCCGCACCCTCATCCAGGTGCCACTGGGCGACGAGGCCGTCTGGCAGACCGGTGGAGACCAAAAGCCCCGAACTCAGGTCCTGTACCGAAATCTTTGCCGAGACCACATTGGTGGAAAGATAAGTGGCCATGGGCAAAGCCGTCCAGGACGAGGCGGCCGGGGAAGTTGAAACCTGCGGTCCGGAATAGGCCGGCGGGACGATATCCACCACGAAACTGAACGTCGGAGACCAGGGGCTTCCTACTTCCTGGACCCGCCACCAATAGCTGCCGGCATTCAGGCTGGCGGTCGAGACGTAGAAATTATTGGCCGTAGTCGAGTCGGCGATGATATCCGTGAAGCCCGCGTCCGTTGCGAGCTGCAGTTCGAAACTGCCGCTGGTCCCGTCCCACGTCATCACCGGATTGGCGGTGCTGACGAAAGCCCCGTTGGCTGGGCTGTTGGCTGTTGCCTGCCCGGCCGAGGCAAAACCGGCAAACGCAAATGAATAAAGGAAGAAAATAATGACCCGCGCCACGGAAGCGGTTTTAAAGGAAGATATAGATTCAATAGAAAAATATTTAAACATACCCGCCCTAACGTAAAAAGGATAATACCTTAAGGTGAAATTATTTGTCAACTGTTTTTTTACCTTAGTATCCAAAGTCACATTTTGGCTAATAGGGGACGGCAACCTGTTTTTATTAAAGGGTTATGGCGGAGTGAAAAAAACGATAAACAGGTCGTTTTTTGTGTGACCTGCGACTTGTGTCTTGTGACCTGTGACAGCGCGGATAGCGCGCTTATTCAAGCGTCAGCGTCGCCACGCAGGTCTCGCAGTCAAAATCCATGCGGAACTTATGCCCCTCTTCGTCTTCCAGGTACAGCGGCTCCACGGCTTTTCCTTTCTGGCACAGGCCCAGGCGGCGCCTTATGCAGTATTTCATGGTCATAAGGCGCTTCCCTTTCATGTCCAAGCCCTCTTCGGCCGCAAACGCTATCTCAGCCACCCCGTGACGCTTGTAAAAAGCCGCGGCTTTTGAATTTAAAACATTGCCAGTAAAATCCAGCTTTTTTGCGGGATACGGGTAATCGTTCGGTTTTATTTTTATTTCTTCGCGCTTTGCGGCTGCGGCCTGCTTAGAGAGAACCCCCAGCGTGTCGCGCCTCAGGTCGTTCAGCACCGACACGGGGATAAAAAAGGGCTTGGACAGTTTAACTTCAAGGGCCTGAAGATAATACTCGCTCTCGCCCAGTTTGGAAAGCTGTTTATTCACGGTTTCAACGGCCTGCTCCGGCTTTTTGGCAGTGACTTTTTTGGTTTTAATTTCCAGCACCGCCCCCGCGCCCAACTCGTCAATGGCTTTAAGTTTGAACCCGTCCCCGGTTTCCGAGAATTCAAGCTTGACGCCCAGTTTCCTCTGCGGCCCCTCCCGCCCCACCAGGCGGATGAACTCCCTGTCAAAATTGCGATAAATATAGGTTCCGTTCTCTATGCCTTTTAAACTTTCCGCCCTTACGCGCCCGTCTTTTACGCCGTTCACAAGCGAGCCGTCCAGCACGCCGTCTTTGTCAAAAAAAGAAATGCCGTCGCCGGGGTGCAGTTTTTCCGCGCCCTGCAGTTTAAAGGAACCGTTCTTTATCTCGTAAACGCTGCCAAGCGCCTCACCCACGAACTTCGGCGTGTCGGGCGCGGCGATATCGGCCGGATTGCCGTTGACGAAATATTCGCTGTAGCCGCGGTTGAAGGTTTTGGCGGGGTTAGGAGTAAAAGCTATAAAGCTTTTCCCATTTGAGCTTCTTTCCAGTTTTTTCTGCTCAAGGACTTTATCCAAAGCCCCCCGGTAATGCGAGACGATATTGCGCACATAAGCGCTGTCCTTCAGGCGGCCCTCTATTTTAAACGAGGTAACGCCGGCGTCAATTAGCGCGCCCAGCCGTTTCGTCAGGTTAAGGTCCTTAAGCGAGAGCAGGTGCTTGTTTTTTACTATAACATTGCTGAGCCCGTCCCGCAGGGTGTAAAGTTTGCGGCAGGGCTGGGCGCAGGCGCCCCTGTTGCCGCTGCGGCCGCCGAGCGCGAAGCTCGCGTAGCACTGCCCGCTGTAAGACACGCACAAGGCCCCGTGAATAAAGAACTCAAGCTCCACCGCGGTTTTGGCCCGTATTTTTTTTATTTCTTCTATGGAAAGCTCGCGCCCGAGTATCACCCGCTTAAAGCCGGCTTTTTCAAGGAACAGAACTTTTTCCGGAGTAGTGTTATTGGCCTGGGTGCTGGCTATCAGCGGCACCGGCGGCAGGTCCACTTCAAGCAGGCCCATGTCCTGTATGATAACGGCGTCCACTCCGGCTTCCCAAAGGCGCTTTATAAGCCTTTGTGCGCGGATAAGCTCATGGTCGGTCAAAATGGTATTTACGGCGGCGTACACCTTCGCGCCGTAGCGGCGGGAATGGGCGCAGAGCTTTTCGATATCGGCCACGGTATTGGCCGCGGCAAAGCGGGCGCCGAATTCCTCGGCGCCGATATAGACGGCGTCGGCGCCGCAGTTAATGGCGTCAAGGCCCACAGCCAGGTCCCGCGCCGGAGCAAGCAGTTCAATGGTTTTCACGGTTATATTCTAGCCTTTAGCTACAGCGGTATGCCAGAGGTAGGCTGAAGTGGAAAAAGGTACCTGGTACCTTTTTGCATTCCCTACTCTACCAGATAACTGGCACTTGGCGCGGTTTGAAAGGGGGGACTGGAACCGGGCTGAAGTAGCCTGCGCCAGTTTCCACCAACGTTTACTACAGATAGGCGTAACTGAATTTTCAATTGATCCATTGAACCAATTAAGCAAGGATCATTTGTATTTTAATACAAGCTTTTTGTAGCTCTCGGTTTGTCTTACATTAATCAGATCAGCGTCCGCTTCTATTTGAGGGATATTGGCTCGTCCTGTCTTCAAAGCCTTCTCCAGCAAATCGATGCTTTTATCCGTTTTGTTCAATAATGAATATGCCCCCGCAAGGTTGTAATAAACGAACGAATTCTCATTCTTCGTTAATTTAAGAGCTGTTTCGCAGTACTTTTCAGCCTCAACAGGGTTTTTCAACTTCATTTCACAAAGCGCGAGGCAAGAATAGGGTTCGGGATAATTGTTCACATCTTTTTCGACAGCTTTCTTCCAGTTGTCTCTGGCTTTTTCAAAATGATTTAATTGATAGTGGCTTAAACCAAGAAAGAAGTAGGGGACATCCACATTGGTCGACGCCATTGAAAGTATCTTCTCGTAAACTGGAATCGCATCGGTCCATTTTTTTGCATCAATTAAAATCCCTCCTTTAATATTGAGCGACTCTAGACTATTACCCGAGAGCTTGCACGAAATATCTGCCTGCTGCAAGGCGTCATCAAGCCTGCCGTCCTGCTTATAGAGATCAATAAGATTTCCCCTGAATTTAATTTCATCAGGCTTAAGTTCAAACCCCTTTTCGTAATACATCACTGCCTGATCCTTATCTTTATTGGATTCCCTTAAATACGCGTACATGAGATAGGCATCCCCATAAGGCACATTGAGGTCTATGGCTTTTTTTAAAGATTCTTCAGACCCTTCTTGACCCAGAGTGGCCAGACCTTTTTGAAAGTAGGCTTCGTAATCGGCGGGGTCGTTCTTAATGGCAATATCAAAATACTTGACGGCTTCCTCTTCTTTTCCCAGTCCTCTCAGGGCTATTCCGATCTGGCAGGCGCAGCCGTCGGGAATTATTTCGTTGCATTTCTTGAAATAGTCCAGGGCCTGCCGGTAATCCTTCTTCTTCATGGCTTCATTTGCGGCATTATAATATTGAAGGAATTTTTCCTTTTTGCCGGGAATTGTAATTCGCACCTTATATCGCTCAACCACTCTTTTCTCATCCTCTCCAACAGATGCTCCTTTACCGCCCAACGGTTTTCCGCACTTGGCGCAGACGTTTTTCGCCGCGCACTTGCTGCAAATTCTCATCCAGCCCTTGTAGGGGGTACCGCAACCATGGGCCCCGGATATAAAGCCGGTTTTCTTGAAGCATTCATCACATAAATGCGCAAAATCGGTCAAACGGTTGTCAGGTTCTTTGCACATATAACAATGATCTTTCCACTTTTTATGGCAGGAAGGGCAAAATGGAATCATCATTGCATTTGCTGCCTGAGCGTCGCGAATTGAAGGTGTTCCGGGAACACTGATAATAATTATTATTGCCGACAGTATCAGGCTGAATTGAATTAATTTCTTCATATTGCCTCCATTAAAGCACATTTAAATAAACTTATATCGAGTCCCCGCAGATAAGGGCGCTTATCGTTAGTTCCCCCCCCATCTGAAACTTCCGGACGCCTAAAAAAATTCGCAAAAGCATTACCCTCTCGCTATAATACAAAAAGTGAGGTGTTTTTCTGAAATTTTGAAAACCTCCCCCACTCCCGGCGGATGTCGGGCCAGTTAAGAGTTCTGGGATGGTTGGTTTAATCGCCAGCCGGGGCGGGCTCTATTTCTTCGTATAAGTCAGCCCGTGGGCCCCGCACTTTTTCCAAACGGGCCAAAGTGCGGGGCAGGTCCAGCTGGCAGTCTTCATCGGGTGGATCACAGGCTTTGGGAGCCGGTATTAATACAGGGAATTTCACGGGTAGGCCAAGGTGGGTTAAAAGTCTTACAAGCTCTTTGTCGTTGAGAATAACGGCAACCGGCTTCATTTCTAGTTTACATTTATAAATTGATTGTCAGTGCCCAGCCAGTTTTTGCACCAGCTTTTTGCATGCTCCCCTTAATTCCCTGGCCGATGATGCGTCATGGTCGTAGGACGCAGTTATTTTTCCGGTTTCCACATCAATTAAATTAACCGTGACAAAATAAATATCCAGAAGCTTGGATAATGAACCTACGGCAATAAACTGCACATTAAGTAATTTCCCCATTTGGACCGCGCATTCCTGCTCCGTACAGCCGCTGGACTGAAGTTTCTGCTCAGCCAGCACGGTTTCCATATTCGCTCTGTCCATCACATCAAACCCGCCTGCACCGACCATTTCGGTTCTAAGAAAATCCGCTACTATGGAAGCGTCCGCCTGGGAAACATTTTTGCCTGCGAAATCCGCCACAGCTATGTGAATTGTATCCCGTCCAGAGGATGGTTTAATAAGCGGCAAGACGGCTTCCGCTTCCGCTGATCCGGGCAATTCCGCCACAACCGGATACGTTTCAGCGGGGATTTTTACCGGGTATCCGCAAACCAGGCCCGAATCACATGAAACATTAAGTATGGCGGAAGCGAGCGTTTTGCCGGTTTCCACATCCGCAAGAACAAGCGCGGCATGGTACGCATCTGAAGACTTGGACATGATGCCAACAGCCGATTGCCGCACATCCAGCAACCTGCCTATATCGGCAGCGCAGTCGGTGTCGGCGCAAAGGCGGGTGTGATACTGCTTTTCAGCCAATACTCTGAGCATTTCACCCTTTTCTATAATTCGGTATGCTCCACTATTTGCCAACATGGTCCTGATAAAATTACCTATTGCCCCCGCATCTTCGTGTGGCACGTCCGCGCCAGTAATTAAGCCTACCGACGCGCTTGTCCGTTTAGTGTTTTTGGCGGATTGTTCCCTCGTGTTAAACAGCCGGTAAGCCTGCGGTAGTCCGCTTGATATCTCCAAATATACAGAAGCAAGCGTCTCTCCTTTTTCCGCCTCCGCCAGCTTCACCGAAATTACATATGTTTCCGAAGATTTGGAAACGGTTCCCACTAATAGCTGCTGCACGCCCAGCAAGCGCCCCATGGCGCTTATACATTTAGGAGTCAGGCAAGCTCGCTGGTTTATAGAAGAATCTGTCAGAACAGTATCAATATCCTCTGCCGATACGACGTTATACCGGTCGGATTCCGCGAATTCATTTTTAATAAATTTTGTTATCTGCGAAACCGCTTCCCGGGGAATTTCATCTCCGGGTAATTCCAGCACGGCAAGCCGTATTTTCCCGGCAACGCCTAGGGAGTTCAATCCGCCTCCCCCGGACTTTAGCGTTCCAGCAGGGCTTAATTCCGCACCGGCAGCAAAAATGCAAAGCGAAAGTGGCAAGACCATTAAAAAAAATTTGCGGGTGAATTTCATGTTTTATTATGTACGAGATATCATCCGGTTTTTTATCACAACCAGCTATCCCCCGAAGCCCTCCAGCGGCCTTATAGACCCAACGCCATTATAATACCAAAAAGGCAGTTGGGGAGTCTGTTTAAGGTTCTTTTATTACTTGGTTTTTATAGTCTTTTAGCAAGGCTTCTATCTGCGGGGCGTCGGGGATTTCATTTACCAACGGCGCTATCTCGTAGTCGTAATTCGAAAGTTTTTTATTACCGTCAAATCTTAGAACTATCTTGCCCGCGTGCTGCAAATTGCTGCCGGACTGGATTATTAAAGCATTCCCCGCTTTCAGCGGCTTGTTAAGCAACTCCTGCGAGTGGCCGCCTATAATCAGGTCAAACTCTTTAAATTCTTCGGCCATTTTCTTATTTACCTCAACGCCAGCGTGGGAAAGAAGTATAAGAAAATCGGCATTTTTTCCGCCTTTTAAAACTTCTTTCAAATCCCTGAACCCAATTTTATCCGTGAACGTCTCCGGGTAAAGTGAAAATGTTTCAGGGCTTATAAAAGACACGATCCGGATTTTAATACCGCCGGCAACCATGGTCTTATCCGCCTGGCCCGCTGGCAACGTGACAACACCGGAGGTAGAATCGCTTTTGTCCGCCTTCCAACCGACATTTGAGGCGATAAACGGAAGTTTCCCACTCCTGAGTACATCAATATACCCGCTGAAATAAAGGTCCTGGTCACCCACGGCTATGGCGTCATAGCCCGCCAGTCCCATGGCTTTAAGCGCTAAATCGGCCTGGGCGGCGGAAACCGCATAAGGCAGGAAATCACCCGAATCTAGCAGAATATAGCTGGGATATTTTTTGATTTGCTGTTTAAGGAAAGAAATAAGTTTAACAAAACCACCGTAGGTCTGTTTGTTAGAATAAGACGGCTCCAGGCAACCGTTAGCCGAACCGGTGAAAAAAACGGCGACTTCGGGGAGTTTCCTCCACTTTTTCGCGCTCACCTCAGCCAGCTTGTTCTTCAAGGCGGTCTTTCTTGCCTCATCATAAGCCTCGGAAACATATTCAATGGTGCCGGCGGGCGATATAATGAACACTTTGGGAACCACAAGAAAGGCCCCCCGGAATAAGTCATATTTCCGGCCTATTACCCGCGCTTTGGGATCCCACAGCACGGGAAACGGTATTTTGTGTTTTTCTACGAACCGAACCAGTTTGTCTTTATCGGCGTCAACTCCCACAAGATAGACGGCGGCGTTATATTTTGGGGCTATTTCAGCCAGATCGTTCATTTCTTTAAGGCAGCTGTCGCACCAGGTGCCGAAAAAAGAAAGAACCACCGGCTTGTCCTCGCGGAGTATATCGGAGAGCGAAATCGTTTTGCCAGTCAGGTCCGACAATTCAAAGTCAGGCGCCCTGTCACCGGGACTAAAGCCGCCCGCCCGGCAGGGCAGGCAGGATAAGGCTAATAGTCCCACAAAAATTACTTGCGGGACAATTTTTCCACTATTTTTTTGCATGCGTCTTTCAATTCTTTGGAAGATACGCCTTCGCTGTCATAAGACGCCATTATTTTGCCGGTTTCCACATCCACCACATTAACCGTTATATAATAGTTGTCCAAAAGCTTTGAGAGCGAGCCCACAAGCATCTGCTTTACATTTAGCAGTTTGCCCATTTCAACCGCGCATTGCTGCTCGGTGCAGCCGCTGTTCTGGAACTTCTGCTCGGCCAGCACGGTATCCATGTTGTTCCTGTCCATCACATTGAACAACCCTGTGGTTACCAGTTCTGTCCTTAAGAAATCGGTCACTATTGAAGCGTCCGCCTGCGACACGTTCTTGCCGCTAAAGTCCGCCACGGCCACATTCGTTCCGCCGGGGATATTTACAACTTCGGCCTGAGCAACTATCGGGCCGTTGACCGCCACAGTAGGCGCTCCCGCAGCCGCCGCGCCGGACGAATCTTTAGCTTCAAAATAATACGCATAATCATTGCCGGACGCCAGCCTTTGCATTCGAGCGTAAATAGCGCCATTCTTATTGTCGCCTGAAGAATATTCCATGGCAAACGGGCTGCCGGGAGCCTCGGCCCCGCCTTTAGTGATATGCACTTTAGGATAGCCGGCGGCCGGGGCGTCGTTATTCGCGTCCGCGTATTTCACGCGGTACACAAATGGCGTGGTGGTGTTCCCCGCGCCGGTGCTTAACCCCACGGCGACGTAATTCTCCTCACCGGTCCAGGCCAGTTCAGGAGCGGAATTTATAATTGCTTTCTCACTTATCTGCTCACTTACTCTTTTCTCTTCTTGCATACTCACTTTCGCACTTTCTTGCTCACTCACTTTCCTGGCGCCGAAAGCCCACGTAACCCCCGCCTTATGCGTTGTTCCCAAGTCTCCATAGCTTACACAAGCATAGTCAAAAGTCAGGCCCCCAAGATCAAGACCCAACCCAAAAGTGATTCCACTAAATTCGTCTTTAAGCTGCCAGCCTCCGCGTAATTTTAACAACTCGGTAAGGTTGTAAGCACCGCCAAACCCAAGGAAACTTTTACCCTCACCTTCTTTCTTTAAGTCCGCCGCGCCGGAATATTTAACGCCGGTATAAGCTACCCCGACCCGTTGTATTTTTGGTACATTGTAATCAAATATTTTTCCGCCTAAATTCTGCATTGCCGCCCCAAAACTAAGCCTGTCTAATTTATATATCGCTCCGACATCATAGGCGGTTGTAGCAGAAACCTGTCCGCCTATATTCTCGCTGTATGATTTGCCGGCAATACCAACAGCCAGGTTCCCATTCTTCCCCGCCAAGGCGACCGGGATTATTTTAGCTCCATACCCGAACTTTTCCCCTGTATCTCCCCCTAGAGAGTCATAAATCGGTTCCTCTTTCATGTTATAAAAAGTCGGCGCAATACCTATCGCCCAGTTTTTGAAAGGGTAAACAAAACCCAGCGAGTTCCCGCTTATGTCCTGCAAATATTTCTGATAAACCAACGAGACCGCGGGATGCTTTGCAAAAGCCATCCCGGCCGGATTATAGTAAAGGCCAAAAGGATCATCTGCAAGCGCGACAGAAGCATCGCCCATTCCGCCGGCACGCGGCGATACCGGCAGCTTTAGAAACACACCGCTTTCCTGGGCGGACAGGGAGCCGGCAGAAAGAATGAAAGCGAGTAAAAAAATTACTTTTTTCACTTTTTTACTCCGATTTTTCTGACTTCTTTCCCGCCGGGGTGCACATAATGCAGGAAATACACACTGGGGACAACATAGCGGCCGCTGTCATCCCTGCCGTCCCAGTCTTTCTGTATATTCCCTGAATTGGAATCGCCCTCAAAAAGCGTCCTTATAAGCTTGCCCGACAAATCATATATCTTCAGCGAGACCCTGCCCGCCGCCGGGACATTAAATTTAACCTTTGAAGTCCCGCCGGTTTTTGGGTTAAACAAATTGTCCCCCATAGTGGTTTTGTAATTCCCATGTTGTTGCACAACTTCAGCCACATCAGGGGAATCCACTGAATTTAGTGGCGAACCAGAGGCCATATTGCTGTGTATATCCTGCGCCTCAAAATAATAAGTGTAATCCGTTCCCACAGCAGCCAGTGTTTTTAGATAGGTGTAAATCGCTCCGGTATTATAGGCCCCTGAAACAAAAGTCATCGTAAACGGACTGCCGGATATATCCGTGCCGCTCTTTTCAATGTGCACTTTCGGATAGCCGCTCAAAGGGGCGTCATTATCCGCGTCCGTGTATTTCACGCGGTACACAAAACTTGTCAAAGTATCTCCGGTTTCGGGGTTAAGACCGTCAGCAGTGTAATCTCTTTCGTTGGTCCAGGCAAGCGTTGGAGGACTATTGCCTAATGACACATCCGGCGCGTCCACAGAAGATGTCGGTGTCCCTGTGGCGGTGGCGCCGATGGAATCCAGCGCTTCAAAGTAATAGGTATAATCCGTTCCCACCGCCAGTGTCTTTGAATAGTTATAGATTGCCCCGGTATTATAGGCACCTGAAACAAAAGTCATTGTAAACGGACTGCCGGATATTTCAGTGCCACCCTTTTTGATATGCACTTTCGGGTATCCGCTTCCGGGCGCGTCATTATCCGCGTCAGTGTATTTCACGTGATATGCAAAACTTGTCGCTGTGTCACCACTTTCCGGGTTAAGGCCGTCGGCAATATAATTGCTCTCGCCAGTCCAGGCAAGCGTGGGTACGCTGTTGCCAGCCGCAACCGTAGTGGTGGACCCAAGCGCTGTGTAAGCCGTTATTATCCCGTTGCCGTTTATGGCTGCTACGCAGGCGTAATAAACAGTGTTAGCCGAGAGGCCCGGTAAAACCGCGCTAAGATTATAAGTATCGGAAGACGCCGCCACCGTGCCAAAGGCTGAATTAACGGACGCCTGAGCCCGGTATAAGGTTGTGCCGACGGGATTGTTGTTTTGAGTCCAGTTAACTGTGATGGCGTTTAAATTTACACCTGTAAACGCCGGCGTTGCGGTGATAGGGACTGCGGCTAGGGTGTATGTGGAAACCGTCGGGCTTTCGGCTGTCTCCACACCGCTGGCATCGCGGGCTTTGGCGGTGAAGCTGTATTGCGTGTTGGGGCTTAAACCGGTAAACGAAGATGCCACGCCGGGGTCGTATTCTTCATTGGTATTCAAGTAACTACTACCATATCCCCCCACCGCATACAGTTTGCCGCCTATTACTCCGACTGACAAAGCATAACGGTCAGTCAGCATTGTCGCTTTTGTCGCCCAGGTATTAAACGCGGGGTCATACTCCTCGTTGATATTTAAGTGACTTACATTCCATCCCCCCACCGCATACAGTTTGCCGCCTATTACTCCGACTGACAAAGCATTACGGGCCGTCGGCATTGCCGCTTTTGTAATCCAGGTATTGGCCGCGGGGTCGTACGCCTCATTGGTGTTTTTGTACTCCGCATTATAATATCCACCCACTGCATACAGCTTACCACCTATTACTCCGGCAGACAAATAACCACGGGCCGTGGGCATTACGGCTTTTGTCGCCCAGGTATTAGACACAGGATCATACTCCTCATTGGTATTTAAGATAGTATTTCCACTATTTATCTCTCCCCCCACGGCATAAAGCTTGCCACTTATTACTCCGACTGCGAGCCAATCGCGGGCCGTTGGCATTACAGCTTTTGCAACCCAGACATTGCCGTTCCGCCAGGTTGAATAAATCCCGTCCTTCGCCACATTAACGCCTGACAAGCCTGTTTCAAGCCCGGTGAACCCGGTTGAAACGTAGCCAGAAGCGGTTATTGAATTACTGGAAACCTCATCAAAGTAAATACCTGTCGGCGTTGTCATAGCCGAGGACGAAGTTAAAGTCTTGGTTGACCCAAACACAGTATAAGTCGTTATTATCCCGTTGCCGTTTATGGCCGCTACGCGGGCGTAATAGACAGTGTTAGCCGATAGGCCCGGTAAAACCGCGCTAAGATTATAAGTATCGGAAGACGCCGCCACCGTGCCAAAGGCTGAATCAACGGACGCCTGAGCCCGGTATAAGGTTGTGCCGACGGGATTGTTGTTTTGAGTCCAGTTAACTGTGATGGCGTTTAAATTTACACCTGTAAACGCCGGCGTTGCGGCGATAGGGACGGCAGCCAGCGTGTAAGTGGAAACCGTCGGGCTTTCGGCTGTCTCAACACCGCTGGCATCGCGTGCTTTGGCTTTGAAACTGTATTGCGTATTGGGCGTCAGCCCGGTGAATGATAACGCCACGCCGGGGTTATACTCTTCGTTAGGACCCTGCCCACCCACGGCATACAGTTTGCCACCTATAACTCCGGCTGACAAAGTATAGCGAGCCGTAGGCATTACCGCTTTGGCCGCCCAAGTATTGGCCACGGGGTCATACTCTTCATTTGTATCCAATAAATTCACAGTATATCCCCCCACGGCATACAGCTTGCCGCCTATTACGCCAGATGACAAACCATAACGGGCTGTGGGCATTACCGCTTTTGTCGTCCAGGTATTGGATACGGGGTTATACTCCTCGTTGGCACTCAAATAACTGCTGCTACCATTAATAGTTCCCCCTGTTGCATATAGCTTGCCGCCTATTACTCCGGCAGACAATTGATAACGGGCTGTGGGCATTGACGCTTTGGTCGCCCAAGTATTAGAAGCGGGGTCATACTCCTCGTTGGTATCTAACATACTCCCAAGACTATATCCCCCTATGACATAAAGCCTGCCGTCTATTACGCCTGCAGACACCAAACCACGGGCCGTGGGCATCCCAGCTTTTGTGGTCCAGCTATTGGCCGTGGGGTCATACTCTTCGTTGGTACTCAAGGCAGGATGTCCCCCAACCATATATAGCTTACCGCCTATTACTCCCGCAGACAATCCTAGTCGGGGCGTGGGCATTGACGCTTTGGTCGCCCAAGTATTAGAAGCGGGGTCATACTCCTCGTTAGCATTATTGGCGCCACCCTGCCCCCCCACCACATACAGCTTACCACCTATTACGCCTGCAGCCAAATCACGACGGTCTGTGGGCATTACTGCTTTTGTCGTCCATTTATTGCCGTTCCGCCAAGTTGAATAAATCCCGTCCTTCGCCACATTAACGCCTGACAAGCCTGTTTCAAGCCCGGTGAACCCGGTTGAAACGTAGCCAGAAGCGGTTATTGAATTACTGGAAACCTCATCAAAGTAAATACCCGTCGGCGCTGTCATACCCGAGGACGAAGTTAAAGTCTTGGTTGATCCCAGCACCAGCCAGGAATAGTCTGTTACCCCCAACGTATTATAAGTCTGCGCGCGGAAATAATAAGTGATACCGGACGATAAACCGGAAGTGGTAAGTTGTAAGGAATAAGTAACAGAAGAAGAAGAAACACCGGAAAAATCGGATGCCGTTGAAATTTGAATTTTATAGCTAGCGCCGGTGCCATTGAACCCGCCAGCCGCCGTGCCGGAGGACCAGTTTACTGTAATACTGGAGACATAAACAGCCACAAACGGTTGACCACTCGCCGGCATGGCAACAGCCGCCAAAGTATAAGTGGAAACTGTCGGGCTTTCGACTGTCTCTACGCCGGCGGCATCGCGTGCTTTGGCTTTAAAACTGTATTGTGTATTGGGTGCCAGACCGGTAAACGATGACGCCACGCCGGGGTCATATTCTTCGTTGGTATTCAAGTAACCACCGTTCTCTCCCCCCACCGCATACAACTTGCCGCCTATTATCCCGGATGACAAATGCTGACGAGTTGTGGGCATCACCGCTTTTGTCGCCCAGGTATTGGCTATGGGGTCGTATTCTTCATTGATATTTAATACACCACTATTATTGTCTCCCCCCACGATATATAGCTTACCGCCTATTACTCCGACTGACAATCTTTGACGGGCCGTTGGCATTATTGCTTTTGTCGCCCATGTATTGGCCGCGGGGTCATACTCCTCGTTGGTATTCACAACATTAGCAGGACTAATCTCTCCCCCAACGGCATACAGTTTGCCACCTATTACCCCGGCAGACAGCATCTGACGGGCCGTGGGCATTATTGCTTTTATCATCCAGGTATTGGCCGCGGGGTCATACTCTTCATTGGTATTCAAGTAAATACCGTTCAATCCTCCCACTGCATACAATTTGCCGCCTATTACGCCAACAGACAAACCGTTACGGGCCGTCGGCATTACCGCTTTTGTCGCCCATGTATTGGCCGTAGGGTCATACTCCTCGTTAACATTTAAGTTGCTTCCATTAGCACCCCCCACGGCATACAGCTTGCCTCCTATTACCCCAACAGACAGCATCTGACGGGGCGTGGGCATTACTGCTTTTGTAGCCCAGGTATTAGCCACAGGGTCATACTCCTCGTTAATATTCAAGTAACCACCATTCGATCCTCCCACGGCATACAGTTTGCCACCTATTATCCCGGCAGAAAAAACATTACGTGCTGTGGGCATTGCCGCCTTTGTGGTCCATTTATTGCCGTTCCGCCAGGTTGAATAAATCCCGTCCTTCGCCACGTTTACGCCTGATAAACCTGTTTCAAGTCCGCTGAACGCGGGCGTAGCGGCGTAACCGGAAGCCGTTATTGAAGTGCTTGAAACCTCATCAAAGTAAATACCCGTCGGCGTTTCAACCAAAGTCCTGGTTGAGCCGAGCGTTTTGTAAGCTGTTATTATCCCGTTACCATTTATAGCCGCCACGCGGGTGTAATAAGTGGTATTGCCCGAAAGACCGGTTAATATTGCATTGATGTTATAAGTATCGGACGATGCCGCCACCAATCCGAAGGCCGAATCAGTGGACGCCTGCGCCCGGTATAAGGTAGTGCCGGCTGGATTGTTGCTTAATGTCCACTGAACCGTCAGCGAACTGGCATATACCGAAGTAAACGCTTGCACTGCCGCGCCAGGAATGGCGGCCAGCGTGTAAGTGGAAACCGTCGGGCTTTCGGCTGTCTCCACGCCGGCCGCATCGCGTGCCTTGGCGTTGAAGCTGTACTGCGTGTTCGGCGTCAGGCCGGTAAACAAAGCCTCCACGCCGGGGTCGTACTCCTCGTTGGTATTTAAGTCACCATTCAACCCCCCCACGGCAGACAGCTTGCCGCCTACCACTCCAACTGAAAAGTATTCACGGGCC
Source organism: Elusimicrobiota bacterium (assembly GCA_026388155.1). Classification (NCBI taxonomy): domain Bacteria; kingdom Pseudomonadati; phylum Elusimicrobiota; species Elusimicrobiota bacterium. The sequence goes on along the minus strand of JAPLKI010000013.1, from coordinate 170,615 downwards.
GTGGGCATTACTGCTTTTGTACTCCACGTATTCGCCCACGGGTCATACTCTTCGTTGTTATTTAAAAAACCCGGATTCGCCCCCCCCATGGCATACAGCTTGCCGCCTATTACAGCCACTGACAAATTATAACGAGCCGTGGACATTACTGCTTTTGTACTCCAAGTATTGCTCGCGGGGTCGTATTCCTCGTTGGTATTTAAGTATCCCCCATTATTTCCCCCCACGGCATACAACTTGCCGCTTATTACTCCGGCTGCCAAACCCGCGCGGGTCGTAGGTATAGGGGCTTTTGTGCTCCACGTATTGCTCACGGGGTCATACTCCTCGGTATTAGGGGAACTCCCACCCGCCCCCCCTAAGGCATACAGCTTGCCACCTATTGCTCCAACTGACAATGTCTCCCGGGCCGTGGGCATTCCCGCTTTTGTCGCCCAAGTATTGGAAGCGGGGTCGTACTCCTCGTTGGTATTCAAGAGATTCCCATTATTTCCCCCTACTGCATAAAGTTTGCCGCCTATTACTCCGGCTGACAAATACACACGGGCCGTGGGCATTACCGCTTTTGTCGCCCAAGTATTGGATGCAGGGTCATACTCCTCATTGGTATTTCCCATACCACCACTAACACTTCCACCTACTACATACAGTTTGCCGCCTATTACTCCGGCTGCCAAGCCATAACGTGCCGTCGGCATTGCCGCCTTTGTCGTCCATTTATTGCCGTTTCGCCAGGTTGAATAGGTTCCGTTTATCGCCACGTTTACACCGGCCAAACCCGTTTCAAGCCCAGTGAACCCGGTCGAAACGTAGCCAGAAGCCGTTATTGAGTTACTGGAAACCTCGTCAAAATAAATACCCGTCGGCGTTTCAACCGCATATGAATTTACCGCAAAAATTATACAGCCGCAAAAACCCGACAAGAGAATTTTTGCGGCTAGCCTGCGAAACGAGAATAGGAGGATGTTTCTGAAATTCTTAATTATTGCCATACATTCTCATTAAAAACCCAAACCCCTGCCTAAATAGATAAACGCAAACAAAAAAACAATGATTTCACAATTACTATCCCCCAAAGACACGGAACCGGCATCGCTATATCTGTGGAATATAGCTATTTGTTGATTTTACATTAATTAGCGACAGCAATACTATTACACAATGGTATTCGGCAATTATTAGATATTCGCGCAGATATTTATAGTAGAAAGAAAGCAATTGCCGCCAAGGTTTGTAAAACCCGGCGGCCGGAGGGCACAATGAAGGGTTTACATTGATCTGGTAAGTTCTTCGGTGTTGACCCGGGATTGGGCGTAATCGGCGTCTATCTTGTAGTATTTGTAGGTAAGCTTGGCTACCTTGGCGATGAATGCCTTGGCGCTTGTGTAATCGGGGACGTTTGAGGTAAGCACGGCTATTATGTAGTCGCCGCGGGGCGAGAATACTATGCCCACATCGTGGCAGGAACGCCTGAGCAGCCCGGTTTTATGGCCTATCTCCCAGCCAATCGGCAGGCCGCGCCTGAGGCGGCTGCGGCTTTTATTGTGCTTTAAAAAATCCAGCATCTGCCCGCTTGAGTCTTTGTCTATAAGATCCCCATCGTAGATCTGTTCAAGCATGCCGGCCATTTCACGCGCCGTGGTATAGTTCTCGCGAGCCACGCGGCCTGAGGTAAGGCTTAAACCCTCGGGGTAAATTTTGGTATAAACAAGGCCGAGCCTGGCGAATTCCCGCTGAAGGTAATCAAGCCCCATAGAATCTATAAGCATGTGAGTGGCTGTGTTGTCGCTTTCGGTTATCATCTTGTAGATGATCTCCATAACACTGAGCCGCGTGCCGTCGCGCACCCATTTTAGAGAGCCCGAGCCGCCCCAGCGGTCATGGCGGGAAAGCTGTATCTGCGTGTCAAGCGTAAGTTCGCCGGCCTTTATTTTTTCAAAGACCGCCGCCATTATGGGCAGCTTGATCAGGCTTGCCGAAGGGAACAGCCGGTCGGAGTTGTATTCCCAAACCTTGCCGGATTGCAGATCCTTCATGTAAATGCCCACATGGCCGCTGTAAGAGGCCGAGGCGGTTTTAAGGCCGGACGCCATTTCCTGCCATTCGGTATTATTAATGGGCGTTTCCACTTTTGAGGGCTCGGGAGGCGGATTGATCACGGTGGAGAAATAAACCCAGGCCTGATAAAGCGGAAAAGCAAAAGCCGCCGCGGCGAGCACGGCAAAAACTCGCACGGCCGGGCCCAGGCGCCTTTTTTTGGGTTCCTCTACCGGCGGCGGGACATAACGCCATTCAAGCGTGTTTTTAAACCTGTGCACTTTCACAAATTATTTTTTGGGGGCCGTCTGGGCCACTCCCAGCTCCAAAGCTTCGCCTTCGCCTTTATAGCTGATCGTCACCGTGTCGCCTTTTATCATCTTGCTGTTCAGCAGGAATTCGGAGAGCGGGTCCTCAAGCAGGCGCTGCACAACCCTTAAAAGCGGGCGGGCTCCGTATTGCGGGTCAAAGCCCCTCTTTGTCAGGAATGCCTTAGCCTCTTTGCTTATCTCAAAGCTGACGCCCTTATCTTCCAGCTTTTTTTCCACCTTGGCGAGGTTGAGCTCCAGGATCTTGCCCATATCTATTTCATTCAGGGGCCGGAAAACTATAACCTCGTCTATGCGGTTGATGAATTCCGGGTTGAAGACGCGCTTTATCTCTTCTTTAACGGTGTCTTTCATTTCATGGTAATCTTTCTCGCGGTCTTCCCGCGGTATGAAACCCAAAGTTTTGCCTTTGCTGATAAGCCGCGCGCCCACATTGGAGGTCATGATAAGTATGGTGTTTTTGAAACTCACTTTGTGGCCCAGGCTGTCCGTCAGCAAACCCTCGTCCATGATCTGGAGCAGGATATTGAAAACATCGGGGTGTGCTTTCTCGATTTCGTCCAGCACCACCACGGAATACGGTTTGCGGCGCACAAGCTCGGTAAGCTTGCCGCCTTCCTCGTAACCCACATAACCGGGAGGCGCGCCTATAAGGCGGGAAACCGAGAATTTTTCCATATATTCCGACATGTCAACGCGCACCATGGCCTCTTCGCTGCCGAACAGGAAGTCGGCAAGCACGCGGGCCAGCTCCGTTTTACCAACGCCCGTGGGCCCCAGAAAAATAAAATTGCCTATCGGGCGCTTCGGGTCTTTCATGCCGGTGCGGCTGCGCTTTATGGCCTGGGAGACTATTTTTACCGCCTCCTCCTGCCCTATAAGATGCTTGTGAATTTCCTCTTCCATGTGCATCAGTTTGTCGGCTTCGGTCTGCGTCATGCGGGTGACCGGGATGCCGGTCCACTTTGAGGCGATGGAGGCTATATCCTCCTCGGTCACTTCGGGCGCCATCTTGTCGCGCGATTCGCGCCATTTTTTCTTTGAATCTTCCAGCGTCTTTTTAAGCTCTTTCTCGCGCTCGCGCAGTTTAGCGGCCTTCTCAAATTCCTGGCCGTAGATGGCGGCGTTCTTTTCTTTGCCCAACTCTTCCAGCTCGGCCTCTTTTTCCTTGAATTCGGGCGGGGAAACCGAGAGCTTCAGGCGGGCGCGGGAACCGGCCTCGTCAAGCAGGTCTATGGCCTTGTCGGGCAGCGCCCTGTCGGTTATGTACTTATCCGAAAGCTGGACGGCCGCGAAAATAGCGGGGTCGGAATACTTGCACTTGTGATGCGACTCGTATTTTTCCTGCAGACCTTTCAGTATCTCTATGGTTTCCTCAACCGTGGGCGGGTCCACCACCACGGGCTGGAAACGGCGCTCAAGGGCAGGGTCGTGCTCTATGTGCTTGCGGTATTCGTCAAAAGTGGTGGCGCCTATGCACTGCAGCTCGCCGCGCGCGAGCGCGGGCTTGAGCATATTGGAGGCGTCTATGGCGCCCTCGGCCGCGCCTGCGCCTATCACGGTGTGCAGTTCGTCAATGAACATTATGATGGAATTTTTGGCCTTGCGGATCTCCTCGATAATGCTTTTGAGGCGCTGCTCAAATTCGCCGCGGTACTTGGTGCCGGCCACTATCGAGGCCAGGTCCAGGCTTAAAAGCCGCTTGCTCGCGAGCGTGTCTGAAATATCGCCGCTGGCTATTTTCTGGGCCAGCCCCTCCACAATGGCCGTTTTGCCCACGCCGGGCTCCCCTATAAGAACCGGGTTGTTTTTGGTGCGACGCCCGAGCACCTGTATGACGCGGTCCATTTCATTTGAGCGGCCTATAACGGGGTCAAGTTTCCCCTCTTTGGCCATCTGCGTCATGTCGCGGGCGAATTCGTCAAGGGTGGGGGTTTTTGTTTTGCCCTTGACCGCGCTGTGCGGGGCGTGACTTTTCTGCGACGGCTCTTTCTGGCTGTCTTTCTGGTCCAGGTCGCCGAGGATGGTAAGCACTTCCTCGCGCACGGTTTCAAGCTTCAGGCCGAGATTGGCAAGCACTCTTGCCGCCACACCCTCTTCTTCGCGGATAAGGCCCATTAAAATATGTTCGGTGCCGATGTAGGAATGGCCCATCTGCTGGGCCTCTTCCACGGCGTATTCAAGCACTTTTTTGGCGCGCGGGGTGAAAGGTATCTCGCCCAGGAGCATCATATTATCGCCCTGGCCCACTATTTTTTCTATCTCGGCGCGCACCTTGCGCAGGTCGACTCCGAGGCCCTGTAAAACCTGGGAGGCCACACCCTCGCCGAGGGCTATCAGGCCAAGCAGGATGTGCTCGGTGCCCACATAGTCGTGGTTAAGGCGCTTCGCCTCTTCCTGGGCTATCAGAATCACGCGCTGGGCGCGTTCGGTAAATCTTGTTCCCATAGTGTAAAGCCTCCAGAATAAACTTTAAAATCGTCCCGCCGCCGGCGAACACAAATTAATATTATGGCACAACCGCATAATATTTTCAATACGCGCCTATAGATTATAATTCAGGCGCGTTACAGAACTGTTTCATTTTTTCACGCGCACTTTGAAGCCTTCAACGGCGGTGACTGTTATCTCCGCGCCTTCCGCGACATCGCCGGAAACGCTTTCAGCTTCCCAAAGCTCGCCCGCAACCAGCACCGTGCCTTTGGGATTAAGGGCGGTTTTTGCAAGGCCTTTTTTGCCGGCAAGGCTTTCAATGCCGGTCACCACGCGGCGCAGCTGCGCTCTTAGAACCACCCAGGCAAGCGCCGCCACCACGGCGATAAGGCTGATAAGTGTGGAAGTTAATATGGTCATAGAAATAGACAATCCTCCAAGCGAGGGCCTGTTAAACAGCATCAGCGCCCCCAAGATTATGGACACCGCTCCGCCGAGCGTGAGCAGACCGTAGCTGACAACTTTAATTTCAGCGATGAAAAACACAAATCCGAGCAGGATAAGGGCGAGTCCCGCGAAATTGGCGGACAGCGCCTGAAAAGAATAAAACGCAAGCAATAAAGACATCGCCCCCACCACGCCCGGCAGAATAAGGCCCGGGTTGTAAAGCTCTATAAACAGCCCGGCCGCGCCCAGGCTCATAAGTATCATGGCGATGTTCGGGTCGGTGACGGCGGCTAAAAATTTCTGGCGGCGGGTCTGGAGCATAAGATCGACTTTGGGATCTTTAACCGCCAGCCTGCCGAAGCTCTCGACTTCGCGGCCGTTTATTTTAAGCAGCAGATCGTTCATGTCGGAGGCGATAAGGTCCGCCACGCCGAGCTTAAGAGCTTCCTCGGCCGGGATGGAATCGCTTTTGGTGACGGCCTTTATGGCCCATTCGACATTGCGGTTTTTCTGCCGGGTTATGGAATTGATGTAAGCGGAAGCGTCATTTAAAACCTTGGCTTCCATCGGGTCTTTCTTATTGCCTTCTTTTTCGCCGCCCATGGACGGCATGGCGCCGAGCATTACAGGGTGCGCCGCGCCGATATTGGTGCCGGGGGACATTACGGCCAGATGCGCCGCCATGGCGATAAACACTCCGGCGGACGCCGCGCGCGCGCCCTGCGGATAAACATACACCGCCACCGGCACCTTAGACGCCAGGATCTTTTTTATGATGTCGCGCATGGAAGTGTCAAGTCCGCCGGGGGTGTCAAGCTCAAGAACCAGCAGATCGTATTTTTCTTCATTGGCGCGGTCTATGGCGCCGTCCATGAATTCGGCCGCCGCAGGCGTGATAACGCCCGCGTAGGGCGCGGCAAGCACTTTGGTCACGGCGTAAGTTTTCCCGCTTTGCGGCTGGGCCAGCTTGGGAGCCTGGGCTTTTTTGGCCGCTAAAACGCCGGTCTGCGGCAATGCCAGAAACAACGCGAATAAAATTATTTTTTTCATAATCATGTACCTTCCGGGTCAAAATTAAAATAGTTCGCCAGCGATATTGATTATACAATTTTAACCCGAATCCTTCAGTCAGGATTCGCCCGGAGGACAGCTCTTTTGGCCTGTGACATGGAAATTTATTGGCCAAAAGGGCTGGCCCCGCCCTTTTGGTTCGACGATAAATCCAAAAGAGCGGGGCTGGGTTACCCCGCCCTTTTACGGACATGTGTAAGCTTTGAGCGCATTTTTTCATGCGGTCAATATAGCGCAGATACCAGCGTCGTTTCACGTCGGAAAAGGGCGGCGGCACCCCTTCCTGGGGAATTTAGCCACAGGCGGGAACCACATAGTGGTTCCCCCTACCCTGCGGGGCGAAACCTTCAGTCGACTGAAGGTTTCGGGTTACGGTTACTCCCCGTTACGGGTTGGATTTGTTACAATATTTTGACAATGGCAGAAGAGATAAAAGTGACTCTGGCCTGTCGCGGACCTATGGCGCTGTCCGCGACTGAAATTTATTCGGTGCTGATAACGGAAGAAAGACTTCCGGACTTTGCCCTTACGGCTAAAATACTTTCGGAATTCCATTCATTGAATTTAAATGACGCCGGGCGGCTGGTCAGGCATTGCTGGGGTCTTCTGGGTTCCGGCCTGGCGCCCGACAGAGCGCGCGAGTTGGCCGGGAAATGCGAAGCTTACGGTATTAAAACGATAATACTGCCTTCAGCCGGACTGCCCAAGCTTACCCACCCCGCATTGATAAAAAAAGCCGCTTTTGCAAACAACACCTTCAGCTACGCCACCGCCGGCGTCAGCATGAACGCGGCGGCCGCGGATATCCTGGTTTTATCGGCGGCGCCGCTCAAAGAAGAAACGGTTAAAGTAGTAAAGTCGGTTGAAGGCCCCTCCGCAGGAGAGAGGGCGGTGCGAATGGGTATAATGGCCGTGACCGGCCTGCCCATAGGCATGGGGAAAAGCAAGGAAGTAAAAAAAGAGGTGAGAACTTCGGAAACCTCTTTTCTGCTGGACATAATCCTGAAGCAAAATCTCCGTCTGCGGCTGAATCCGGCGGATTTTGACTTTTCCTGCCTTAAAGAAAAAAAGACATATTCCAGCCATACGAATTTTAATCTGATGTGCGCCGAGCTCGCAGCTTTCGCGCATAAAGCGCTTAAAAATACCGGCCTTTGGGCCATACTGGAGCATAAACCGCTTAGCGCGCTGCCCTACGACAGTATGGAAGATTTTGAAAAAGAAACGCAGCGCCTGGCGGTTTTAGTAAATAGGTAGCCAGAAGCCAGAATACAGAAGTCAGAATGGGTGGGAATGTTCCACAATTCTGAATTCTGACTACTGTCTTCTGAATTCTGTCTTCTTAAGCCGTACCGAATTAACCATGAAATATATTCTTGCCATAGACCAGGGGACCACCGGAAGCCGGGCCATAGTCTACGACCGCCGCGGGGAAAAAATAGCGGCCGCTTACTCGGAATTCCGCCAGTATTTTCCAAAACCCGGCTGGGTTGAGCACGACCCCGAAGAAATATGGGAAAGCGTCAACAATTGTATACAAAAAGTCCTGCAAACAGTATCCCCCGGCCTGATCGCCGCCATCGGAATAACCAATCAGCGCGAGACCGCCGTGGTCTGGGACAGGAACACCGGCAGGCCCATCTACAGGGCCATAGTCTGGCAGTGCAGACGCACGGCCCGGCGCTGTGAAGAGCTGAACGCGGACAAAAAAATATCCGGCTACATCCGCCGTACGACCGGCCTGCCGGTTGACGCTTATTTCTCCGCCTCAAAAATAGAGTGGCTGCTGAAACATGTTCCCGGCGCGGCCAAAAAAGCGGCGCGCGGCGGACTGCTGTTCGGGACAACGGACACCTGGATACTGTGGAAACTGACCGGCGGAAAAACGCACGCCACGGACTACACGAACGCTTCGCGCACAATGCTTTTCGATATTACAAAGCTTAAATGGGACGAGCGGCTGCTTAAAATATTCGGCGTGCCGCGCGCGATGCTGCCCGCGGTCCGGCCTTCCGCCGGCGAATTCGGCAGGACGGCAGCCATAGGCCGGCTGCCGGCGGGGATATCCGTAAGCGGCATCGCGGGGGATCAGCAGGCGGCTTTATACGGCCAGGCCTGCTTTGGACCGGGAACGGTCAAGAACACTTACGGCACCGGCTGTTTCCTGCTGATGAATACCGGAAAAAACCGCGTCAATTCAGCCAGCGGGCTTATAACCACGCTCGCCTGCGACGCCGGCGGCGGCCCGGCTTACGCGCTTGAGGGCGCCGTTTTTATAGCGGGCGCGGCCGTGCAGTGGCTGAGGGACGGGCTTAAAATATTGAACTCGGCCTCCCAATCCCGAAAGATGGCGGCCGCTCTGAAGAACAATGAAGGGGTTTACCTTGTGCCCGCTTTCACCGGGCTCGGTGCGCCTTATTGGAAACCTCACGCGCGGGGCGCGCTGTTCGGCATAACAAGAGGCACCTCGCGAAATCATCTGGCGAGAGCCGCAATTGAAGCCATGTGTTACCAGACAAAAGATGTGATGGACGCCATGGAGCGCGACTGCGGCCTGCGCGTCAAAGAACTTAAAATAGACGGCGGGGCTTCGGCCAATAACCTGCTTTGCGCTTTTCAGGCGGACATCTGCGGAATTAAGGTGGTGCGGCCGCGCGTGATAGAAACGACTTCCCTGGGCGCCGCGTATCTGGCCGGGCTGGCCGCAGGTTACTGGAAAAACCCGGAAGAAATACGCGCCTGCTGGGCCAGGGACAGGGAGTTTAAACCCTCCATGCCGCGAAAAGAGGCCGCGCGCCTGTACAGCGGCTGGAAAGAAGCGGTAAACCGGCTGCTATAAACCACAAACGCGGGTTTGCGATATATACCTATGATGACTGAATTTGAATCAGGTTTCTTTCCGGCTCCGGGCTCAATTGAGGAAAAATTTATAAGGAGCGGCGGCCACGGCGGGCAGAACGTGAACAAAGTCGCCACCGCCGTGCAGCTTCGCTTTTGCCCCCGCTTGTCCGGCCTGTCCCATGCGGCGCAGGCGCGGCTCAGACAGCTTGCCGGCGCAAAGCTGACCGAGGGCGGCGATATACTGATCATCGCAAGCGAGCACAGAACGCAGGAGCAGAACCGCCAAGCCGCCAGGGCCCGGCTGCGCGAACTATTGGAACGCGCCATGCGCCCTCCAAGACGCAGAAGGCCCACAAAACCCTCTTACGGCTCAAAACAGCGCCGCCTTGAAAGCAAAAAATGCCGGGCCGACATAAAGCGGACGCGGCGCGGCGCGGATTTATTTTAGCCCCCAAAAAAATAGTGTTATATCCCCGATTCCCACTCGGGAAAAACGGAACCTTTATTGCCGGCAAGCAGGCAGATATGCGTGAATGGGGGGTTGTTCTTTTTTACGTACAGCCCGCCCGCAAGCTCCCGCAGGTCGACCTCATCCACAGAACTGTCAAAATCGGAAGGATTGGCCGCAAAGATCAGAGCGCCGCGCTCACAGTTGTATTTTTTACGGGAACTGTTCAATTGCCGCTTTTTTTTATCATACTTTAGCGCAAGACGAACTATGGAAAAATCGTTGTCCGATTGAAGGCAACAGACCTCAAATACATAGTTCTGGCCGCCCCTCACCCCGGAGATATCCGCGCTTGTGCCGCCGCGCTGCCGGATAAATTTCAAATCGCCAAATTCCTCGCGGTGAAGGAATACCACGGCCCGGAGCTCCGCCAGCGCCGCCCCGAACCTTTCCGGCGCCATATCATTTTTATTAAATCCCGTAATGAACAGAACCTCTTCTTTCGGGCGCCCCAGAATTCCGCTCCCCGCGGCAAGCAGGCGGTCCATATTCCCGATGAAATCCGCGGGATTTCTCTTAAGCTCCGCCTTCAGCGCGGAATGCGGCTTGCGTCCGGCAACCTTCGCAAAATACCGCTTCACATCCTCAGGCAGCCTGGACAATTCAATAAGTTTAAGCACACCTGGTTTATCCATAAAAATCCGCCGGAGAGATTTCCACCCGCCGACAGCTATAAAAACGGCCTCTTATCCATATCCAATTAATACCTGCCGGCGGGCAGCGCCGGCAGTATTATAGACATTCTGTGCTCTATAAGGCCGGCTGCGGCGCGCAGATCCTTTACTTTCAAAGAGCGGAATGATGTTTTGCCTATGAGACCGGCGGATCTTACACGCACAAGATAGACGGGGTGATCCGCCGGGTAACAGCGCTCTATGGGAGCGAACAGCTCTTTTCCGTATTTTTTCAGCGCCTCGCTGGCGCAGAAAATTATCAGCAGCCCGGCCGGGGGCAGCAAACCGGGACGGGCCCGCAGCTCCTCCGCCTTACACACGGAAAATCCTTTGTCCAGCAGCCGCTTGCCGTGTTCCTCAAGCACCCCCAGAATATTGTCCGCCGACGACAGGGCGGGAACCACGCTGAAGGCGTATCCATGCCGGCGGCAATAATCCACTAATATCCCCCCCTCGCTGAAAAGAAGCGGATTGCCGTAGGCGAGATACGCGACCCGCCTGCCTTTTTTAAGCTCAGCTTCTATCAGACGCCAGAGAGCCGGCTGCGGGATGCTCTCGTAGTCGGCGTACGCGATACGCAGGCCGGGAGAAACAAGTTTTAATGTTTTTGTGACCCGTTCGCGGTCTTTATGAATATAAAAGACGACATCGCAGCTCCGCAAAACGCGGACGGTTCCAAGCGTCATGTCGTCAAGAAAATCTATGCCGGCGCCGCACAGAAAAAATTTTCCCCGGGCGGGTCGTTTTTGGACTTTTTTCATGGCAAGGCCTTCTTCTGACTATCTCCGGCGGCGCCTCTATTTTCCCTTAAGCCTGGCTACGTAAGAAGCGTGGAATTTCTTCATATTTTCAACGAGAGCCCTGATATCGTCTTTCGGCGGCAGAAAAGTTGTGCGGAAATGAAGCGTTCCGGGCCGCTGGCCGAACCCCGAGCCCGGCACCACGCAGATCCCGGTCTCTTCCAGCAGTTTCAGGCAATACTCCGAGTCTCTTGCCGTCTCATAGCTGCTCCTTTCCTCCTCCGTCATCTTCGCCGGGTCAACGCCTTCCGGATGCGGGAGGTCGAACTTCACAAAAGCGTACATCGCGCCCTGCGGAATATAAGTTTCCATCCCCTCTATCTCATTTAAGCCGCGGCCGAGTATCTCCGCCTTCTCCTTCAGGCCGCTGAGTATAGCGTCGCGCTCCCGCGCGTAAAGCTCATAGCTCTCCGAGCCTTTTTCGGGCGGCGCCGCCATCAGGTAAGTGACTATCTGCCCGTCCACATTGGCGCACAGACCGATAGACTGCAATTTTATCATCTCCGCGTAAACGTCGTCGGGCATGTTCCTGACTTCAAGATAGCCGCCCCTGTGCCCGCATTCGCCGAGGAACCCCTTGGAAACCGAATGAAAACTGAACAACGTCACATCCGTCTCGCCCTCATCATGCATCACCTTGGCGAACGAATAGAACTTAAGCCCCGGCGCGTAAATATTCTCCTGATAAACTTCGTCGGCAAGGATTGAAAGCTTGTGTTTTCTCGCGAAGCGGACCACCATCTCGATATTTTCCATGGAAAGCACGGCGCCGGTGGGGTTGCCCGGATTTATTACCACGATCGCCACGGGATTAATGCCGTTCTTTTTAGCTTCGTCAAAACTCCTGTTCAGTTCATGCTCGTTCAGCTGCCAGTGGTTGCTCTCATCGAGGAAATAGTTTATCTGCTTCGCTCCGTACAGCTCGATAGTCGCGCTGTAGAGCGGATACTGCGGGATGGGGATCATGTACCCGTCCGTCTCCCTGTTCGTCAGCATGGTCAGCACAGCCTGAACGCCTTTGCTGGCGCCGTCGGTAAGAAGTATCCGGTTCATGTCGACGGGAATGCCGTCGCGCTTATGGATAAAATCGGCGACAGCTTTGCGTATGAACGGAATGCCCGCGCTCTGGGTATAAGCCCCGGTACCGCCGGGATTTTTATCAATTATCATTTTTGCCCGCCTGATCGCGTCGGCGGGGAAAATCTTCGCGGTTTCGGGGAGGGCTATCATGTCCGGATACTCAAGCAGGCTGAGGACCTGCCGCACGAACGTGAGAGGCTTTTGTTTCAGCGCCTGGGGATTGCCTATATTACAGTAAATTATCTTCTTCCCGCGCCCTTCCAGCTCATTGGCGCGGACAACTATTTTACCCCTTACGGCGTAGTGTGCTTTAAGCAGTTTTGAATTTACGGCGGCAAGATTGATCATTCCCAAATTATATAATTATTCGCCCCCCCCGGGCAGTTCCGGCCCAAAGAGCCGGAACTGAAAAGCCGGTCAAATACGGGCCTTGAACACTATACAGCCACGCATATAATTCCATATACTAATATAAGCGGCGTTGCGTGATTCTAGTCAGCGTGAGCGCAAAGGAGCCAACATAGATGTTAAAACTAGCGATAGCTCTGTTCCTCTCCGCCGCCGCAACAGCCCGCGCCGGAATACCTGAAACGCTGAGAGAGCCCGCTTTTGACCGGAACAACTACTACAACCTCCTGATGGAAAACCTGAAAAACACGGAGCCCGCGGTCCCGCCCCCCGCCCCTTCGCCGCGGACAGCCCCCGGCTTTTGCGTCTTCAACTCCCTCTCCGGCGCCCCCGTCGGCGGCCCCGCCGCTTTCCAAACCCTCATTCAGAACAGCGACGCCGTCTTCGTAGGAGAAACCCACGACCAGATGGCGGACCACCTTGCCCAGCTTGAAGCTTTAAAAGCCCTGTATGCCGCCCGCGGCGGCGGCATAGTGGTCGGCTTTGAAATGCTCAATATGACCCTTCAGCCCGTGCTGGACGACTACGCCGCAGGCCGCCTTACCGAAGAAGATTTTCTGCTGAAAGCCGACTGGAAAACGGAATGGGGGTTCGACTTCAACCTTTATAAGCCGCTGTTCGACTTTATCCGCGCCAACCGGCTGAAAGCCCTCGCCCTGAACCTGCCCAAAAAAGTAGTCTCAAACATAGCCCATGTCGGCCTGGAAGCTCTTACCCCCGAAGACAAACAGTACCTGCCCCCGGACCTTAAGGTAACCACCAACGAAGCCTACATAAAATATATCCGCAGCTCCTTTGAAGGCCACATGGCTGATATGTTTAAATTCGAAAACTATCTGGCCGCCATGTCCGCGTGGAACGAAACCATGGGCGCCCGCCTGGCCGCCTTCGTAAACGCCAACCCCGGCTTTGCCGCGTTGGCCGTAGCCGGAGCCGGCCACGTAATATACAACGCTGGCATCCCCGAATCCTTTAAATCCCGGACCGCCGGTCTGCGCCTGGCCTCTTTCTACCCCCAGGACGCCGCAGCCTGCCCCGCAGCCTTTCCAGCGCAGGATGCCGGCCTTGCCGACTATGTGTGGTACCTCGACCACAGCCCCGCACAAGAGCGATAATTACAAAGTGAACTTTTCAGCTTCGCCGCGCTACTAATTAACGAGGGCAGACCGCTTTATGGAAAATGTCTTGGACGACAAACTCATAAATGGGACGGCAGCTGACGAGGATCTTATAAAGGCCGCAGGCGCAGGCGACGCCTCCGCGCTGGGGGAGCTGGTAGAGCGTTATAAGGACAAGGTGTTAAGCTTCATGTCCTGGCATTTTTCACTGCCGCGCGAAGAGGCCCTTGATATGACGCAGGAGGTATTCCTCGCGGTCTGGAAAAGCGCGGCCTCTTACAGGAGAGAGTCGCTTTTCAGCACCTGGCTTTTTTCATTGGCGCGCAATGTCGGCATGACCTATTTTCGGCATTATCTGGCGAAAAAAACCGAAAGTGTCGGACTGCTTTTCGGCAATGAGGAATTTGAGAATATACCGGACGCCGTTCCGGGAATTCTGGAGCGGCTGGAAGCGGGGGAACGCGGGGCGGCGGTACGCGCGGCGGTGGAAAAGCTGCCGGATAAACTTAAAACCGTGCTGCTTCTCAGGGAGTGGGAGGTTCTGTCATACGATCAAATAGCCTCTGTGACCGGCATCCCCGTGGGCACGGTGCGTTCAAGGCTGCATAACGCCCATGCCCTGCTTCTTGAATATTTATCGGAGGATATATGAACTGCGGCGCTGAAATGAAACGGGAAATTATGTCCCTTGTGCTGGGGGAACTTTCCGCGCAAAGGGCCCTGGCCGCGGAACGCCATCTTGCCGGCTGCCGGGAATGCGCGGCCCTGCGGCTGGCGCTCCTTGAGGAGCGTTCGGCACTTGCCGCCGCCGGCGCGCCTCTGCTTTCGGCCGGCCCGGCATTCGCCGGCGCGGTTGTCTCGGCCGCTGTCCGCGGCAGGGTGCGGGAGAAGAAAATGGCCTTCGCTTCAGCGCTGCTTGCCGCCGGATTGGCGGTCTTTATTATAATGGCTGTTCCTGCCCATCGGGTCGCCGTTACGGCGGCAGGCTCCGCCATCACCCCGCCGCTTACGGATGCTTCCTACAGCGTTCCGGACTCCGGGGCGCGGGCTTCTGAATTTTATTACAGGTTAAGCGGGAGGGATGAATTTCCTCCCTATGAAAAAGCGAAGAATAAGGAGGCGTTATGAAAACAAAGACTGTGCTGGTTGTGTTGGCACTGGTTCTGGCGGCGGCGGGCTTTATGGGGCATATGCGCGCGGAGAGAAAGTACCGCGCGGCTGACCTTGTGGCGGGATACCGCGGTTTTGTGATGGAACTGCCCAAGGCCCAGCTCTCCTGGGTGAAAAAGGGCGCCTACCTGGACGTGATCAGCGTGTTCGAGGCGCAGATGAAAGATAACAGAAAAGAAAAAATATCGGCCACCATACTGCAGAACGTGAAGGTGGCCGGCGTTGATCACCGCAAGGGAACTGTTGTGCTGCTGCTGAACCCTCTCGAAGCGGAATATGCCGCTCTTGCTCCGCTGCAGGGAAATATCAGCATAGCGCTGCGCGCCCCTGGAGATTCCAAGCTTGCCCAGCTTGAAATAGGAAGCTACAGCAAACTGATAAAATAGGTGCAAAACACGGCCGGGAACAAGAAGGCCGCTACGCTTAATGCGAACTACCAACTCCGCCCTGAGGAAAAACAGCTTCAGGGCGGAGGTTTCCTCCGCACTTTCCCGCTGACTAAGCGGTAATGTGGAAACGGGAGCCTTGCGTCCGGCTGTTTTTGCCGGACGGCATTATTCAGGGAAAGTTTATATCCACCTGCACCGTATAAGTGTTCCGGCCGGCTGTTTTTTTATTATTATAAATATCGTAACCAAAAATAACGCCGGTATTCGGGGCGAAAGCCCAGAAAACACCAAAATTAAGCGCGCCCAAAGCGGAATCTCCGCCCTGATAATCAACAGCCGCCCAAAGCTTGTCCGACACCTCGCTTATAGTCCTGTCCCAGGATAAAAGCAGGCCGTCGGCCGCCTTTTTACCGTTTTCATCCACAAGCACTGTATTGTTGCCCCTGTAATAACCGGCCGAGAAACGCCCGGCGGCCGATAGGGTCTTTGCGGCCATAGCGTAGAGGATATCCTGGTTCGTTTTGCCGCTCTTTAAGCCCGCGTTGTACACGCCTAAGGCGAAAGCGGGCGAACCTTTGAACCACACGTTTTCCTGGGTGCCCGCCTTGCCATGCAGATAAAGCGGATAATTGTCATTGGCAACGCCCTGATACATCAGGTCGAACCCGGCCTCAGCCTGGATCTTTTCATAAGACAGAAAGCCCACGGTGGGGCCTATCATGCTTAAAGGCGCTTTTCTGGTTCCGTTGCTCTCTTTTCCAGCGGATAGATAACTGTCTATGTTCAGGTGCGCCGTCTTGTATTTCTGTATGTCGGTGGAGGGTATCCACACCTGAGTGGAAGGGGTGGCAAATGCCGCGCCCATGCAAACCAAAACGGTCATAACCGCTGCAATGGATGTTCTCATACAAAGATTTCACTCCGTTTGACGTAAAAAACGGCCGCCTCACAGGACAGCCGTTTTTCTGATGTTTTATTACTGGAGATACGCAGTTTCGCCGTGCTGCGCCTCATCCATCCCGGCCTCTTCTTCCTTCTCCGAGGTCCTGACCGGTGTCACGAGGTTTATGAGCCAGAGCATACAGTAAGTGAACAGGAAGGCATAGATCGCGGCGCCTGCCACCGCTATAGTTTCCTTCAGGAAAAACCTGGTATCGCCGTACATCAGTCCGTCCGCGCCGGCAATGTTAACGGCTTTGGTCGCAAATATACCCAGGCAGATAACGCCCAGAACGCCCCCCATGCCGTGCACGCCCCAGACGTCCAGCGCGTCGTCCCAGTGTAATTTGTTTTTCAGGTTGACCGCTATGTAGCAGACTATGCTGGAGGCGATGCCGATGAACACAGCCGACGTTGTTGTAACGTAGCCGGAGGCCGGGGTTATGGTGGCAAGTCCCGCTATAGATCCCGTCAGGAGGCCGACGAACTTGGGCTTCTTTTCTATAATCCAGGCGATTATCAGCCAGGTCACAGCCGCGAAAGAGGCGGCCACGTCCGTGTTTACGAACGACAGAGCGGTGACCGAATCGACTTTCAACTCGCTGCCGGCGTTGAAACCGTACCAGCCGAACCAGAGAAGGCCGGTGCCGAGAGCGACCAGCGGTATGCTGTGCGCGGACGGGTCGGCGACCTTGCGCTTGCCGACAAAAAACACCGAAGCGAGCGCCGCAAAGCCGGCGGAGGCGTGTACCACTATACCGCCGGCAAAATCAAGCACACCATGCTTGGCTAGTAAACCGCCGCCCCAGACCATGTGACAGAGCGGGAAATAGACGAACAACAGCCAGCCCACGAGAAATATCAGATACGCCTTGAAATTTACCCGGTTGGTGAAGGCCCCCGTGCAAAGCGCCGGGGTTATCTGGGCGAACATCATCTGATAGGCGAAGAAAACTATCAGCGGAATGCTCGATGACCCGGCGAACGCGGTGGTAGGCGTTATCCCGTTCATGAACGCGTAGTTCAGATCGCCGATAAGCTTGCCTTCCCCTCCGGAGAAGCACAGAGAAAACCCGCAGATGTACCACAGGACCGTGGTCACGCCCATGGAAACGAAACTCTGTATCATTATGGCCAGGACGTTCTTCCTGCCCACAAGTCCCCCGTAGAAGAAAGCGAGGCCCGGCGTCATTAACATGACAAGGCTGGTCGCCACCAGCATAAACCCTGTATTTCCGGTATCGAACATATTTTTAATCCTCCGTATAGAATGCGTCCGCGCAGGCGGCCGCCTGTGTCCGTATATTAGGGAAATTATATGTATGCGGGAACGCCGGGAATATCAGGGATTCCCTGATTGGGGTGGGAGAAAAACCCTAGTTTTACAGACTTACAAGGCCTTCCTTCACGGCGTACTTGGTAAGGCCGGCTATGTTTTTGATATTAAGCTTTTCCATTATCCTCTTGCGGTGGGTTTCCACGGTTTTGACGCTTACTCCCAGTTTGGCGGAAATTTCCTTGGTGCTCAGGCCTTCCGCAAAAAGCTGCAGCACTTCCCGCTCCCTGGCCGAAAGCAGGGTGAAAGCGCTTTGGGAATTTTTCGCCGGGTTTTTTATGTAATCACTGAGCACCAGGCTGGTTATACCGGCGCTCAAAAAAACGCGGCCGCATGAAACGGCTTTTATGGCGTCCAGCAGTTCTTCAAAAGCCGAATCCTTCAGCAGATAGGCGCGGGCCCCGGCCTTGAATATTTCAGTGACATATTTTCTGTCGTTGTGCATGGAAAGGGCTATTACGCGCGCTGTTTTTTTTGCTTTCGCTATTTTGCGGGCGGCCTCTATCCCGTTAAGGCCCGGCATGGAAATATCCATTATAACTATGTCGGGCGACAGTTCCCTGCACAGGTGCACGGCTTCAAGCCCGTCGCGGGCCTCGCCCGCCACTTTTATGCCGGGCTGCTTTTCAAGAAGCGCCCGCAGACCCTCGCGGAATATTTTATGGTCGTCACAGATAAGTATTGTTTTTTCCATGTTTCTGATCCTTTCCTAGAGGCGCTGTTATAACGGCCAGCGTCCCGCCGCCGGATTTTGAGTTCACCAGGAACGAGCCGCCCAGGTGCGACATCTTTTCCCTTATGGAGAAAAGCCCGAACCCGCTCTTTTTCCCGTCGTAAACCGAGCGCGCTTCTACATTAAAGCCCCTGCCGTTATCGGCGACCGTCACCACTATTTTTCCGCGGGCGCGGCGCACCCGCATTTTTACGGCCCCGGCGCCGGAATGTTTCACGGCGTTAACCAGAAGTTCGCGGGCGGCCTTGAATATCATTATCCGCGTTTCCGTGGGCAGGGGTTTTGATTTTCCGTCATCCTGAAAGTCCACCGCCATGCCGTGGCGGCGGCGGGTATCTTCGGCCAAACGCTCAAGCGCGCTTTCAAGTCCCAGTTCATAAAGTATCGGGGAAGCCAGCTGGAAGGTGAGATTTCTGGTCCCGAAAATAGCTTCCTCAATGAAACCGGACAGTTTCTTCAGTTCACGCGCCGCTTCAGGCGCAGCGCAGTGAGCATGCAGCGCACCCGCTTTCATTTTTGCCATGGCCAGCGTCTGGCCTATAATATCGTGCAGATCCGTGGCTATTTCATGGCGTTCCCGCTCCTCGGTAAGTATAAGTTCCGAAGAAAGCCGCCGCAGTTTTTCCTGGTAGGAAAGTATCTCTTTCTGGCGCCTTTCGCGTTCCGCCACCTCGGCTTTCAGGGCGGAGTTAAGCTTTTCAAGGTCCGCTGTTCTCTCGCGGACGCGTTTTTCAAGGTTCCTGTGGGCGCTTATCAGCGCCTGGGACGCCGTACGGCGTTCAAAATATGTCCTGAGCATGTCGGCGAGCGAGTTTATAAGGTTCCGTTCTTCGGCGAGAAACGGGCCTTCCGCTTCCGGCGGCATCTTCTTAAAGTAAAACACCTCTATCCTGCCGGACATGCCGCCGCTTATCTTAAAATCGCAGGACTGGCGCCAGCGCGTGCGCCTGAAGCCGGCTGTACGCGCCGAACATTCGCCCACCGCAATGCGGCCGGCGGTTATTTCGGGGTACTGCCAGGCGGGAGGAATGAGTTTTACCACGCGGCCCAGCACCTGAGCCGGTTCAAGCCTGTCGTCCTGCAGTATGCAGACGGCGGAGTGAAGCGCGGTAAGTTCCTTGACCCTTTCGCGCAGGGCGTGTATTATTTCGTTTTTAGGAACTTCCTGCCGCAGCGCATGTATAGCCTGCTCGGGCGGCAGTATGGAAGACGCCGTCTTACCAAGACCGGTTTTTTTTACATTTTTGCGGCTGCTTTCTGTCTTCATGATTATTTTCAGGCTACAAACAGTGTGAAGACACAGCCTGTACAGTTAAGTCTACAAAAAAATCTGCCCGCCGGCTAATTCTTAGCCGGCCCTCAACCGTCAGGCTTGCGGGCGCATAAAGTTAGTATAATTTTGTCGTTATAAGAAAATCCTCAGGGCCGATTTTTCGTGCCGCGCCGCAGGCTCAAGCCCGACTAAAGTATCCGGTGCTTAAGATCAAATAAGAACATAAATGAAAAAAACCTTATCAGCCGTTTTTATCTCAGCAATAGGCTTAAGCCCGGCCTGCGCGGCGGACAGCGCCGGAATGAACGCTTTCCTTAAAGACCTGTCAGGCAAGCTTGATCTCTCCACGGCCTGCATCTCCATAATAGACCTGAGCAACCCGTCCTCTCCCGAACGCGGCGGCTGGCGCGACGCCGAAGTGCAGCCCGCGGCCAGCGTGATAAAGCTGAATCTGCTGGCCGGTGTCTACAACGCCGTGAGCGGCGGCGTGTCCCTGAACTCGAAGATAACGATAACAACGAACAACTGGACCGGCACCTGGGACCCGAATGCGGACGGCATACCCGACTCCGATCCGCCGATACTCGTAGGCGAGACCTGGACGCTGGCTAAACTGACCGAGGTTATGATACGCCGCAGCGACAACGTCGCCGCCAACACGCTGATAGATTTTCTCGACAGAAAAAAGGTGACGGTTTTTGTACAAAGCGCAGGCCTTACTTCCACTTATGTGCGCCATAAACTTTCCAGCGACATAACCGTGCGCGACCCTGAAGCCACAGGCTATAACCAGATGCCGGCGCACGACGCCGCGACACTGCTGATGCTGGTTGCCGGCAGAAAACTGGTCAGTCCGGAAGCCTCGGACGCCATGTACGCGACGCTTTCGGGCCAGCTTGACAGGGAGCTGATAGCCGCCGCACTGCCGCAGGAAGCCTCTTATGCCGGCAAGACCGGAGAACTCGACGCCGCCAGGAACGACGCCGCCATAGTAAAGGCCCCGGGCCGTGAATACGTGCTGGTGGTTTACACGCAGCTGCCCGGCCCGCAGGGCAAGCCTCTGATACAGGCCATAGCCAAAGCCGTGGACGAGTTTATTAAGAACAGCGGCCCTGTTAAGCCTTAAAAGCCTTTCCGCCCCCGGCCGATAAATCCTTTTATCTGCCGCGACGGCGGAAATACGCGCTAATAAAAAAAGCCGGGAACGATTCCCGGCAAAAGCATTCCGCAGCTAAAAAAATCCCCCGGGTTTTAAAGCCCGGGGGATTTTTTCCGTCAGATGGAACTGAGTTCTTTTTCCATCATGGGATATGTCCCCACATCCAGCGGCGTCTGCGAAATGCTTGGGAGGCTAATTTTCCCCCCTCCTTCCATGTAAATGCTGTGCCACACGCCGGTAGGGCCCGGGCCAAAGCCTATCTTCTCGATGTCGGCTTTAGCTTCTTCCAGCTTTTCCTGCTGTTCCGGCCCCTGCAGGTCCAAATTCAGGTATCCTGAAATCATATGGCGGACAACCTCCGCCGCCTCATTGTATTTGGGATCCGCGTCTATCTGGATATTTTTTATATCCTGGTCGTGAATATGCAGCTCTGATGAAACCCAATCCCTGCTGGCCCAGTAATTGACCCATTTTCCCACCGATCGCAGCATGTGAGGTTCCATAAAAAAATTCTGGTCTGTGATAAGCGCGCGGACGGCGGCCTTGTACTTAAGCCCCCCGAACGGATGGCTAAGGTTGAACCCGCCTATAGGATTTCCGAGGGTGACCAGCTTGGCGACCTGCACGCCCCCGCCTTCACTCTCTATTTCCCCCAGAGCCTCTACGGTCAGCATACATCCCCAGCTGTGCACGACCATTATTAAAGGCCTTTTTTTGGACGAAGCATAGGCGGCGGCCAGTTTTATATCTTTCTTGAGGTCATCAACCACCGGACGGGATTGTCTCTCATCCCCGTTCCAATAGAAACCGCTGCCAAAGAATTCGCCGCAGGCGCCGGCGCCGCATATCTTTTTAAGGTCTTTATAAAGGTATTCGGTCTCATTGGCATCCCTGTCCCTGAACAGAAATCCCGCCACCATATCCACTACTTTGCAGGTATCCCTGTTAAGATCGCGCAGCGTATAGGCGGCCGGTATGCTGATCTGCGACCGCCCCTCATAGATCTCCTTGCCGCAGCCGAAAGTTCTGAAATTCAGGCCGTCGACGGTAAGGATGACCGGCTTGGCGGTAAGGTCTACCCCCCCATTTTCGTTTTTCTGGGCGGTAAGGTCCGGCCCCCCGTCTTCGTCTTCCGGGGCGGCTTTGGAAAGCGACGCGCAGACCGTCAGTATGGCCGAAAGAATTACTGCCGCAACGGCTTTATGTAAGTTGTTCATAATATATAGCAGCCTCTTCGGTGTAACAGCCATTGGGCAAAAAAGCTTTGCGGAAATTGTTCTATATGTAGTATAGCCTCGGGGTCTTGCCATGTCAAGGGTCACAGGATCCGGTACGACAGACTGAATAAAAAGAGCCCCGGTCTCCCGGGGCTCTTTTCTTTACGGTTTTTACCGCTTACCGCTCAACGCACATGGCTATGCCCATGCCGCCGCCTATGCAGAGGGTGGCAAGACCCTTCTTCACATTGCGTTTTTTCATCTCGTGCAGCAGGGTTACAAGTATCCGCGCGCCGCTGGCCCCGACGGGATGTCCCAGCGCTATGGCGCCGCCGTTCACATTTACAACGTCGCTGTTGAAGCCCAGTTCTTTTGCCACCGCGAGCGACTGCGCCGCAAAGGCCTCATTGGCCTCTATCAGCTCAACATCCTTAAGCTGCCAGCCGGCGCGCTTCAAAGCCAGGCGCACCGCATCGGCGGGGCCTATGCCCATTATCGCGGGGTCCACGCCGGCCCAGCCGTATGAAACTATTCTGGCCATCGGTTCCAGTGAGTGTTTCTTCACCGCGTCTTCGGACGCCGCCAGCACGCAGGCCGCGCCGTCGTTAATTCCGGAGGCGTTGGCCGCCGTAACCGTGCCGTCTTTCTTGAAAGCGGGCCGGAGTTTGGCCAGTCCTTCCACCGTAACCCCCGGCTTGGGAAATTCGTCCTGCGTAAACATCACAGGGTCGCCTTTGCGCTGAGGAATGGCCACGGGAATTATTTCATCCTTAAAGCGGCCTTCCTTTATGGCCTTCTCGGCCTTGTTCTGCGACAGGGCCGCGAACTTATCCTGCTCTTCCCTGCCAAGGCCGTACTTGGCGGCCAGATTTTCAGCCGTCACTCCCATGTGGTAATTATTAAAAATGTCCCACAGACCGTCGCTTATCATTGAATCCAGCAGTTCCCCGTGGCCCATCTTATAGCCGTAGCGCGCTTTTTTCAACAGGTACGGAGCGTTGGTCATGCTCTCAGCGCCGCCGGCTATTATCATGTCGGCGTCGCCGCACTTTATCTGTTGGGCCGCCATGGCCACTGTCCGAAGACCCGAACCGCAAAGCATATTCACGGTCATGGCCGTTTTGCTGTTGGGTATACCGGCGCCTATGGCTATCTGCCTGGCCATGTTCTGACCCACGCCCGCCTGGAAAATGCTGCCGAAAAGCGCCTCGTCAATGTCGGCCGGGTTAACCTTGGCGCGCTCAAGCAGTGCTTTTGCCGCGGCCTTGCCCAATTCCACGGAACTGAAATCGGCAAGCGCCCCGCCGAA
Source organism: Elusimicrobiota bacterium (assembly GCA_026388155.1). Lineage (NCBI taxonomy): Bacteria > Pseudomonadati > Elusimicrobiota > Elusimicrobiota bacterium. The sequence goes on along the minus strand of JAPLKI010000013.1, from coordinate 147,344 downwards.
ACTGCCTATCGCCGTCCTTACTCCTTCCGCTATGAACACTTCTTTCATCTTGATCTCCTCCGTTATATTTTTAATTCCCTAAAAACTTGTCACTTGAGACTTATATGTACCCCAATTTTACCGCCTGCACTTCAAGCTCGCACCTGAAATCGGGATGCGCCGCGGCTATCAGATTGCGGGCCCGTTCCCGCACCGTGCGCCCGCGCATATAGGCTATGCCATGCTCCGTCACTATATGGTCGGTATTGGCCCGGTGCAGGGTAACAGCCGTACCTTCCGGCAATACCGGTACTATCGTTGACACTTTGCCGCCGCGCGCCGTGGAGCGGCAGGCAATTATGGACTTCCCCAGTCCGTCGTACGCTTCCTTGGCCCCCACGGCCGTGTCGGTCTGGCCGCCGGTGCCTGAATATTGCGCCGTTCCTATGGACTCGCTGGCCACCTGGCCGGTAAGGTCCACCATCAGGCAGGTATTTATGGAAGTCATGCGGGAATTCTGCCGTATCACGGCGGGGTCGTTCACCCAGGCGCCGCGGCGGAATTCCACCGCCGGGTTATCGTCAAGCCAGTCGTAGAGTTTGCGCGAACCCATGGCAAAAGTGCACACGAACTTGTCTTTAAGCAGCGTTTTACGCTTGTTCGTTATTACCCCCGCCTCGTAAAGCTCCATTACGGAATCCACCATCATTTCGGTATGCACGCCCAGGTCTTTCTTGCCCTTAAGCGCCAGCGCGGCGGCGTTGGGAATGCCGCCTATGCCAAGCTGTATGGTCGCTCCGTCCGGCACCAGTTCCGCTATGTGGCCCCCGATGGCAAGCTCTGTCGCGTCGGGCGAGGGCGAAGGCAGGGTGGGCACCTCCTGGTCGTTTTCGACAAAAAAATCCACATCTTCAACGCGCAGATGCGTATCGCCGAAAGTGCGCGGCAGGTTGCGGTTCACTTCAAGGATAACGGTACCGGCGGCCTCGATAACGTCTTTTTCATAGGTCACGCCAAGGGAGAGCGACACAAAACCTCTGGTGTCCGGCGGGGTGCAAGTGCCGAAGAAAATATCCGGCTTCCGCGCGTATATGCGGTCAAGGGCGGCACGGTGCAGCATGTTCGGCACATAGGTGACGGTGCCGGCGCCGGCGGCCAGAGCCTGCCTTGAGCCCGGCGCGTGAAACCAGCTGGCCAATTCAAAACGGCCTTTCATTTCCGGCTTCATATAAAAATCGTAAGGCTTGAGCGTAAGCACGGAAAACACGCGCACGTCGCGCACGCCGGCAGCCGTGTGGAACTGGGCCATGCAGCCCTGCGGCTCCGAAGCGCACTGCGCCACCACCACGTCGTCGCCGGATCTGATTTTGGCCGCGGCCTCGCGGGCCGAAATTAGTTTTTCCCCGTAGACGGATCTTTTAACGGTTTTATTTTTTTTAATGGCAATCATAGTTTCCTCTTAATCCTCATCCTTCAGCCTTTAGCAAGTATCCCGCGGCTGAACACGCGCGCGAAAAGTTTAACCACCGCATCGTCCGGCAGGCCGTAATGCCCCTTAACCTTGAAAAGGTTCTCCATTATGAAGTAATTGAAATAGTTCCAGGTGACCATCATAAGGGCGGCCGCGGGGTCGATGTCGGCGGCTATTTTGTTTTTTGCCCTCACGGGCGAGGCTTTAAGGGCCGCATTGTAACCGTTGCGCATATTACTGAAAATTTTAGATACATGCCGGGCCTGAAATTCCACCACGTCCACATAAATAAGCAGCGTGTAGGTCGAGAACTTCTTCACCGTCTCCCTTGAGGCGAACCCCAGGGCCTCGATGTTGTCTGGGAATGCGGTCTGCGAAAGAGCTTTTATAAGCGGCTGCTCTGGGTTGAAATACTCTTTTTCGCACTTTTCAAGCAGGGAAACGAATATGGCCTCTTTGGTGGGAAAATGGTTGTATATGTTCCCCAGCGACACTCCGGCGCCGGACGCGATATCGCGCGTGGAAGTGCCGTGAAAGCCCCGCCTGGTAAAAAGCGCGGCCGCGGCCGCAAGTATCCGCTCCTGGTTGCCGCCTGCGGCGTCCTTGTTGTTGACTGAAGGTGTTTTTGTTTTTATCATAAATGAACGAGCGTTCGTTCATAAATATTTTAACACAAAACTCGCCGCGCGTCAAGTCCCCTGCTGGCCGCTTGAGGCTAGGGCTGAAGAACTGAAGTTTTGAAGAAAGCGAGGGCAAAGCACTTCAGCTCTTCAGCGATGGGCTTATAGGTTGCGGGATGAAACCCGAGTTGGGCTGCAGTTTACCGGCTGGCTCGTTTATGCCTGATGTATTCTATAACACCGGGCATCACCGACAGGATGATGATGGCAAAAATAACCGCTGAAAAATTGTTTTTAACCACAGGCATATTCCCGAAAAAGTAGCCGGCCAGCATTAAGAGCGTTACCCAGGTGGCCCCGCCGATAATATTGAACATCAAAAACCGCGGATAGGTCATGGCCCCCACGCCCGCCACAAAAGGCGCGAAGGTGCGCACTATGGGCACGTATTTGGCGAGTATTATGGTCTTGCCGCCGTATTTTTCGTAAAAATTGTGCGTCCGGGCGAGATACTCTTTTCTGAAGATCCTTGAGTTCTCGTAGTTAAAGACCTTCGGCCCCACAAATTTGCCGAAAGCGTAATTTGAATTGTCCCCCGCAATGGCCGCAAATATCAGCAGCGGCCAGACCTTTGAAAGGTCCAGATAACCAAGCGCCGAGAACGCGCCTATGGCGAACAGCAAAGAATCCCCCGGCAGAAAAGGCGTTACCACAAAGCCGGTCTCGCAGAAAATGATGGTAAAAAGTATCAGATAGGTCCACGCGCCGAAACTTTGTATTACCTGCCCCAGGTATTTATCCAGATGCAGCAGAACATCTATAAATTTCAGTATGTAAGCCAAAAGACCATGAATGATTTCCATACTTAAGATGTAAATACTATCAAAATACCGTGTGCGGGTAAATCATAAAAGTGTTATGTCCGCGAGCTATTCGTCCCGGGCTGTTTCGGCTTTCTGGGCGTGCTGTTTAATGTTGGCCAGTAAATGCGCGGGTAAAAATTTAAAATTGGCCACCGCGGTCGGAATGACAGCCGACGCTATCACGGTTATTATCAAAAATGAATATTGCCTTTCGTCTATTATGCCGTGCGTCAGGCCGTACAAGGCCGAGATGCTGCCGAAGGTCAGGCCGGTCGACATAAGCAGTGTGTAGTACCATTTTTCGGACCTGTCTTTCCTGAAAATGGAGATCACCGGGTATAAACCGAATATTTTGGTGGAGACCTTGCTTGCGAACAGGATCACAAAGACCATCGGCGCGGAAACAAGCGCCGGTATTGAGACGAACGAACCCGCCCTTATAAAATAGAACGGCGTTAAAAAACCCACGGTCAGGCTTCTGAGCCTTTTGATCCAAAGCTGGTTGTCCGACGCGAATTCCGCCAGCACCATGCCGGCCATGTAGGCGGGCAAAACCGCTTCGCTGTCGGCCCACACGCTTAAAGCGCCCATGGCGAATAAAATGAACGAGACCCATTTAACCCGTATGGCCGCCGTCCTGTTGCCGTAAACATCAGTCAGGTGGTTGGTTATATAAGGAAAGACGGAAAGTATCAGAGCCGTGGCTCCGATGAAAACAATCGTCTTATAAGTAAACGGTGAGAAGATCAGGCCAAGGGCTATAACGGTGCCCAGGTCGTTCACAAAGCAGGCGCCCAGTATTCCCTTGCCGAATTCCGTGGAGTTAAGGCCCGTTTCTATCATCACGGCATACACCACGGCCATTGAAGTTGTGGACAAGGCAACCCCCGCAAGCAGGCTTGCCTGCAGGCCCCAGTGAAGCAGATAATAGCTGAAAACCGACGCGCCCGCGAAAGGCGCCAGAAAGCCGACGAAGCCCACCACCAGGACCTCTTTCAATTTAGCTTTCATGACCTTATGGTCCAACTCCGCACCGGCAAGAAATGTCAAAAACACAGCCCCGGACGAGGCCAAAAATTTCAGCCATTCCTGATCGGAACCCAGCGAATTATGTCCGAAATATTTATTAGCGGCCGTCCCGGCAAGAACGCCCACGCAGATCTCTACCAGTGCTATGGATAATTTCAGGTGGTAGGATATTATCGCGGACAGAACGGCAAGCCCCAGCCACAACGCGCTTATGACGTAGATGTGTTCCATAATAATCTCCTTACTGAGGGCCTCTGTTTCCTCCGCCTTTAATAATTTCTCTATAATCGCGCGGATTTTGACTGAAAACAAAAACTCCCGCGATATAAATCGCAGGAGTCATCAGCCGATCAGGCGGTTCAGGCGAACTCCATCGCCTACACTAAAATACCGGCTATGTTTGCCATAAGCCGTATGCCGTACGCTGTATGCTTTAAAAGGAATTCTTTCTATGCCTATGGCTTAAGGCATATGGCGTATGGCATTTGTGAAAACTGGTGGGTGGTACAGGATTTGGTCACAGGTTCCGGTCTCGCCGTCGCTCAACCGGACCCGCGACCCCGGCTCGCGGATTCGCCTGCTGGCTCATCAACGCTCCGCCTTTCAAATCCTGCCGCGAATCAAGCAGTTGATTCGCTTACCACCTTAAAAACTGGTGGGTGGTACAGGATTTGAACCTGTGACCCCTGTCGTGTGAGGACAGTGCTCTACCGCTGAGCTAACCACCCGTAAGTGTATATTTTACAATAGTTTTTTCTGTTTTTCAGGTTTAATCCAACCCGCCCGGTGTCCGATCTGGTGTCCAATTCCTAAAACTAAATAGAACTAAACAGAACGATATACAGCTAAATTGCACAAAGTCGGCTTCCGGATTCATGACATACATGCTTGCGGACAATTTCCCGAGACTTCTTAAAATTTGCAACAGGCAAATCACTACCGCTATAATAACAAAAGCGGGAATATTTTGCGGGAGATTGTCTTTAAGCGAGGACCCGGATGAAAAAACTTCTATTGTTTGCGGCTGTTGTCCTTTTTTGCGCTTGCACACGGAAAAACATTGAAAAGGCCTCGGGCATAACGTTCTCGATGTATCCCGCCGTGGAAGGCGAAGCGGGAAATAAAAACTGCAAAGACTTTTTGGGAAGCTGCATACTCTTTCAGACCGACAAGCCTTTATTTGAGCTGAGCGGCTTTGAGTTCAGGGCCCTGCCGAGGACCTCGCCGGACAGGCACAATCAAATAGAGCTTTTTCTGGCTCCGAAGCAGGCCTCGGACTTTGAGGCGATACCTGAAAAATATATCGGCGAAGGAAAACGCCTCGCGCTGGTTTATCAGGGCAGGATCCTGCACGCCCCCAAGTTAAAGGCCGGAATAAAAACTAACGCCGTAACCATCGATTTCTGCAACGAGCATGTCTATAAGATAGTGCTGGCGAGCCTGCGCGGAGAAACGCCGCCGGAGTACAAGTTCAGCGACGATAAGTCGTGGAACATATGTGACCCGGTGTCCGAAAAGTGATTAGAAGAGAAAAAGCGGGCTAGTTCTTGTCGGCGGCACGAAAAGCGTTGTAAAGCACATAGGCGCGGCTTACATACTGGGCCTGCGTGCCGTAATTACGCCTCGCTTTGTTGGGTTTAGTCCAGCCGGGCACCGCCACCCTGGGAAAGGATTTTGCCAGGTCGTGGTAGCCCTGGAAATACTCGGTTTCAAAAAGCCTGTTGAACATTTCGTCGCCGTAATAGTTGCGGAAGAAATCCCCGCCATAGTACCACGCCTTGAATTCGGCGGCCAGGAAGCGCAGGCCGTATTCCGGGTTGTTTAGCAACATCGTCTTCGCATTCGAAAGTTGCTTCGGAATACGCACGCTCAGGCCTGGGACCCTCCCCCCAAGCACGTCCGATGCCTGTGTAGACGCTATTCCCGCCGCTACGCCGTCCAAGTGGTTCACGTTGAACTCATGGTCGATCTCGTTGTAACTCTCGAAGACGCAATATGACGCAAGGGCATAGGGGTCCATCTCCATAGCCATGCCGACCTTTTTGAAAAGAGCGCCTTGAGCCTTCCACAGCTCCGGAACATCCCGCAGGATTTCCGGGATATTGTAGGGTTCTTTGTTCTGGCCGCGCGCGTCGTAAAAACCCGGGAAACTTTCCGCATAGAAGTCGTACGTGACCAGTCTGCCGAAAGACGGCGCCGCCTCGGTCTGGACTTGTTCCGGCGCGGCCGGCGGCATGACCACCTGCACCTCGGAAATATTCCCCGACAGGGCCGATTCGAAATCGGAGCTTTGAGCCGACTCCGCTTGAGCAAAAGCGAAAAGCAGGGAAGCTATAATGAATGCGTATCGAGTGTGCATAGAGGTCCCATCAACCCTTACAGTTATAGTGTAAAGTAGCGCAATTAGCATGTCAAGGGCCTCCGGGGCATAGGGCACGCTGACGAAAAAGACAACAGGTGGAAGCGGCATATCGACCTTTAAAGCTGCTCAACTGATCGACAGCGTCCCCTGCTGCCCGCTTTTCCCTCTTCCGCAAAACAAAACCGCGCCCCGGCAGAACGGGGGCCGTTTATTTGGCCGGGAAATTTAAAAATGCCGGCGGTTTTTTTATTTTTATTATAATATTGAAAGCGCGTTCCGGCGGTTCCCTGGAGCGGGAAGATGAGTTTCCGCGCTCTCTATACGCAATTAACGCCCTGCCGGAGAAGGGAAAAAACTTTCAGCCTGGACCAACTTATGAAGAACAGCCCCGGATACCACAGCAAAGGACCTTACGAAATGAACCTTTTCGCCGATTCGATCCTTGAAACCTGCGCGAGAAAAAAGCTCGGCCTGAAAGCCACGCTCGATATTTTCCTGCCGAAAATAGCGCAAGAATTCGGCACTGACGCCGCCGCCCTGGAAACCAGCAACGAGGACCTCAACAAAGAAGTTTTCAGCTGGAAAGCCGCCCCGGCTTTTGAATTGGGAAAAACCCCGGCCAAAGTAAGCGTGGCCGGTTCGCGCGGCCTGCAATGGGTGTCCCAGCCGCTGGACCTGGACGGACGGCGTGTAGGCACCCTGGCCTTCGGCTACCGCGGCTCGGTCAATGTGGACGAGGATTACCGCGCCCGCCTGAATGCGGTATGCGAGGAGCTGGACGGCACGCTCTGGAACATACAGAGCGCGGCGTTAAAACAGAAGCTGATGGAACGCATGACGCGCTGCCTGACGCGCAGCGTCCTGCGCGACGCCATAGACGAGGCGGTGGTAGCCCTGCACGCCGAGATCCCGTTCCGCCACCTTGGACTGGTCTATCTTAACGACGACGCGGCTGAAGGCGAGCGCATACAGTACCGCATCTACCGCGGCAGACGCTGCGTGCACGATTCCGAGCAGCGGCCCCACAAAGCCCTGAGCTTGGCCATAAAAACTCATGGCATACACCTGCTGGACCCTGAAAGACACATGGTCCGCCGCCTGCTGGGGCTGAACGAAGGGATAGGTTTCACGCTTAGCGGCAGGGCCGCCGGCGCGGCCCAACTGGGGAAGCTGGTGACCGAAGTGAAAAACGGGCTTTCCACCTTCGGGCGTGACCTTATGAGCATCTTCGCTAATTCCATAAGCCAGCGCCTGATAGATTATAACCGCGAGCGGCGCCACATGGCCAAATTTTTTTCCCCCTCCACGGTCTCTGAACTGCTGAGCGACCCGGACTATATGCGCAAGCACCTGTCGCCCAGAGTAAAGACCATAGCCATACTTTACGTGGACATAAACTCTTTCACCAAGCTGTGCGAAAAAGGCCTGCGCCGCCCGGACCGGATAGGGGATTTCGTGGACTACTGGAGCGAAGGGGCCGTGCGCATAGCCTGGAACCACGGCGGCACTTTCGACAAGATGGTCGGCGACTGCGTGATAATACACTTCGGCCCTCCTTTCTTCCGTGAATCGCAGGCCGGCTGCGCGCGCCAAGCCGCTCTGGCGGCGCTTGAGATACAGGATTTCACCGCCCGCCTGGGGAACCTGCCGCGCTACCGCGGCCTCGCGGGCAAGATAAAGGCGAAGGGGCTTGGCGTGGCCGCCGGAGTAAACCTCTGCCCGGCCGCCGTGGGACTCTTCGGCCCCAACCACGACTTCACCGCCTTTTCCAGCGGCATGAACCAGGCAGCCCGTCTGCAGTCCAAGGCAGGTTTCCGCGAGACCCTGGTAATGGCCTCGGCTAAGGACGCCATGCTGAAGGCCGGCCTGGCCGGGGGCCTGCGCTTTGAAGGGCCGTACGAGACCGAGGCAAAGAACGTCGCCAAGCCGCTGCGCTACTTCAGGCTGAAGGCCGCAACAAAACGTTAGACCACCTCCGCCGCCCACGCCGGGTTTCCTTACATAAGTCCCTCCTTATTTTCTAAAATAACAGGAACGAGACAATGCCGATGCAGCTTTACCGAGGATAACGATATGGGCAAAAACAAAGTTCTTCTTATAATCCGCGACGGGTGGGGGATAGCTAAGCCGGACAAATACAATGCCGTAGACAACGCCAGGAAACCCAACATGGACCGCTATCTCAAAACCTATCCTAACAGCGTCCTTGAACCCGCAGGCGAAGCCGTGGGACTGCCCAAAGGCTACCAGGGTTCCTCCGAAGTCGGCCACCTCAACATGGGCGCAGGCCGCATAGTAATACAGGAACTAAAACGCATAATGGACATGATAGAAGACGGCACCTTCTTTACAATGCCCGCCCTGAAAAGCGCCATGGATAACGCCGCCAAAAACGGTTCAGCCCTGCATTTAATGGGCCTGGTCCAGGACGAAGGCGTGCACGCCCACCAGGACCACATGTACGCCATCATGCGCCAGGCGAAGAAAATGGGCATAAAAAAGGTCTGGATACATTTCTTCGCTGACGGCCGCGATACGCCCCCCAGGAGCGCTTTAAGCTTCCTTAAAATGCTTGACGAAGTGATAAAAGAAGTCGGCATAGCCCGGGTAGGCACTATCATGGGCCGCTATTACGCCATGGACCGGGGTGAAAAGTGGCAACTCACCGACCAGACCTACAACGCCCTCACAAAAGCCGAAGGCGCCAAAGCCAAAACCGCCGAGGAAGCCATAACCGGCGCCTACGCCACGCTGAAGAATCCCAACGGTTTGCCCATAGTAGACGAATACATTCCGCCCACCATCATAGGCGATTACCCCGGCATGAAAGACGGCGACTCCGTGATCCATTTCAATTTCCGCCAGGACCGCGCCATACAGCTTACCAAAGCCTTCGTAGAGGACAATTACCCCGGAAACCGCTGGAAGAAAATGACCGTGGTCTACTGCGGCCTGACCCGCTACTACGACGAATTCAAATTCAGCGCCCTGCCCCCCATGGACGAAGGCGGCTGTATGGACAACCTGCTCGGCCAGATAATTTCAGAGCAGGGCCTCCGCCAGCTGCGCCTCGCCGAAACCCAGAAGTTCAAGCATGTCACCTCCTTCTTCAACGGCAAGCGTACCGAGCCCTACAGAAATGAAGACCAGGTGGAAATAAAAGGGACCTGGGACCCGTCCAGCTTCGGAGAGCATCCCGAAATGAACGCGCCCGAAGTCGCCGCGCGCGCGCTGGCTGAAATAGCCTCGAAAAAATACGACTTTATTCTGGTCAACTTCGCCAACTGCGATATGGTAGGCCACACCGGCATATACGAGGCCGCCGTGAAAGCGGTGGAAATAACGGACCTCTCGGTGGGCAAATTGGTGGATTCGGCGCTGAAGCATGATTACACCGTAATGGTAACCTCCGACCACGGCAACGCGGAAGAGATGTGGGATTACAAAATAAACATGCCCAAGACCTCGCACACGACCAATCCGGTGGAGTTCATTTTTATAACCGCCGGCTCCTCAGGCGTGAAACTGCGGCCGCACGGGATATTGTCCGACATCGCCCCGACCGTGCTTGAGGTTCTGGACCTGCCAAAGCCGGCGGATATGACGTCAGCATCTCTTATTGCGAAGCAATAAGAGACGGCCATAAGCCATATGTCATAGGCCATAAGCTCTATGGAAACTCCTAAAAAAGCATATGGCATACGGCCTATGGCGCGGCTGGAACAGCCGCTTATGTCTACCGTTATGTTCATAAAACTTAAAGTTCACGCGGCCTCCAAAACGGAAAAGATAATTAAAAAAGCCGCCGACGCCTATGAAATATGGGTCAAGGCGCCGCCTGAACGGGGGCTTGCCAACATCGCGGCCATAAGCCTGCTGGCGGCCTCAACGGGCAGGGAACCCAAGCGGATACATCTGGTTAAAGGCGCGCATTGCCCCTCCAAAATAGTAAAAATTTTATAGTATAATCACATTATGTCCTATGTAAAAACAGCGAGGAAGCTTGCCATAGCGGCGTTCCTTATATTCATGGCCACGCTTGCAACTTTACTGGCAAGGCAGATGAACCTGGGCCCAATGCGGCCCGTTCCGGCCTTCCGCGCTTTAGGCCGGAAAACAGCCGAGATACAAATTTATGAATACACCGACTTCGCCTGCCCCCACTGCAGCATGGCCTATTTCAAACTGGAAGAGATGCTTAAGCTTTACGCGGGCCATATAGCGGTTCATTTCAAGCACTATCCGCTTATGTCCATACACAAATGGTCCTTTCACGCCGCCGCTTACGCCGACTGCGCGGGCGAGCAGGGTAAATTTCAGGAATACGCGGCCCTGCTTTTTGTAAATCAGGAACTCTGGGGGCACGCGGAAAAAAAACCGGCTGAATTTTTCAGCTACGCTAAAAAACTGAACCTTGACCTTTCGGCTTTTGAGGCCTGCTCAAATAACGCCGAAACCATCCGAAGAATAAAGCTTGAAATGGCCGAAGGCGACCTGAAAGGCGTGACTGCCACGCCCACTTTTTTCATAAACGGAAAACGCGCCGTGGGCGCGGGCCAGCTGGTTGACGCGGCAAAACATTTTGACAATCTGCTGAAAAAATAATGGAAAACGAAAACAGGGCTAAAATGGCGTGCGGGCTGGCGGCAAGGCTTATCGTGGGCGGGGTGTTTATTTACGCGGGCTATTTAAAGGCCGCTTCCCCGGCCGAGGAGTTCGCCTACGCCATAGAGGGCTACAAAGTAGTTCCGCCGTGGCTCGCGCTCTGGACGGCGCTCGCCCTGCCCTGGCTTGAACTTTATCTGGGGCTTATGCTCGCAACCGGCCTGTTTACCCGTTTTTGCGCCGCCTCGCTCGGCCTGCTGCTGCTGGGTTTCGAGGCCCTGCTCGCCCAGGCCTGGCTGCGGCATTTGCCGGTATTGTCCTGCGGCTGCTTCGGGACCAGCGGTTCCAACTCGCTTGCCGGGGAATTCGCGCGCAATATTCCGCTGCTGATCTTTGCCGTTATGGCTTTCCGGCTCGGCGCGGGATTTTCGCTGGACTCGGCGGTTGATAAACATGACTAGAAAAATATTTCTTCCGGCAATGTTCTTTTGCGCGGTATTGCCAGCCCTCGCTTTCCGCCCGTACGGCCAGAAAGCCGCGGCCAAAGTCAGCTGGATGAACGTGTCCGCTCTTCAAACGGGAAAAGAGTACTACATGGAAATATCGCAGGACGGCCAGGCGATGATGCGGATCGAGACAAAAAAAGCCTCCATAACGCGCCGGGGGATTGTGAGCGTGCAGCTCGCGAAGGATTTTTTCCGTGAAATAGAAAACTCGGAAATACTGAATTTCCAGGACGGAGCCGGGAATAAAATGGTTTTTTACCGCGGCGAAGTTTTAAGTATTTCGGCTTACATAAACGGGGAGCTGCGCCGGGTAGACGCCCCGCTCAACACTTTCGGGGAGGCCTTCTCTTACGCCTTTGGCGAAGCCAAAAAAAGCATAGAAAAGCTGCCGCTGGATAAAAAACTTTACGGGTTCCTGATAGCGGAGCCGATCGCGGGTGACGAGCTTGACCAGTTCAGGGAACACGCTTCCAAGGAACATGAGATAAAAAACATTGAAACCTACGATATACAAAAAGTAAAGCCTCTTTTTGAAGCCATAAGGCAGCCTTACCGCCTTATCCCGCTTCAGAGCCAGGATGACGCGAAAGACATAAGGAGTTTTATTTCGCTTAATCAGCTTTACGGACTGCGCAAACTTTTTTACCTGCCGAGCACCAGGGGGGTTTTTAAGTGCCAGGTAAAGGAAGCCGGCAAATAGTGCGAACCGGGAAGCGGTTTTTTTGTTAGAATTAAGATACTTAAGCTATGGAACAGGAAAAACCTATACGGGTGGTGGCGGTGGACGATGACGAAGCCATACTTGAAATTTACGAGACGGGGCTCTCCTCCGACAACTGCGAAGTAAAAACATTTTCAAGCCCTAAAAAGGCGAAGGAATTCTTCGCCGGGGCCAAACCGGAAGAAATACCCGATGTCGTTCTGATGGACATCATGATGCCCGGTGAGGACGGCATAAGCCTTATGGGCGATATCCGGTCCATGCCCGCGTCCGCCCATGTGCCCATACTTGCCGTAAGCGGCTTAAACGACGCCGCCACCTTGAATGACGCCCTTCTTTTCGGCGCCATGGACTATCTTGTTAAGCCTTTTGACCTGGAAATGCTGCTGGCCAAAATAAAAAAAGCCGCCGAAATTTCCCGGAAAAGAGCCCCAAAAACATAAATTATTGTCAGCCGGCCGTTCGCGTTCGCGGACGGCTTTTTTCATCCCCCCTTTCCCCGGCAACCGGCAGCTGACGACCAAGAACCTTCAACCCCCCGTTCCTTCCGGCTCTTAATATTTATATATAATGTTATCCAGCCATGGAGGCTCCTAAAATATATGCTTAAAACACTGAAAATCGCTTTTACGCAAAAAACGCACGACGGCACCACGGAACGCCTGCTGCAGCTGGCGTTCGCCTACTTCGCCACCTACATACTGACGGGGGTCTTCCCGAAATACTTCATGAACACCGCTCCCGGCTATCCCGCCATGAGCGACGTGCAGTATATGGTCTACTCCACTCTCTTGTCCAGCCTTTTCTGCGTAACGCTCGTCATAATCTGGAAATGGTACAAATTCCAATCCCAGGGCAGGATCACGGTGCTCGGCCTGACCTTCCCCAAAGAATTCCTCTACATCATACCGTCCGGTGTCTGCACCGCGGTGGTCATACCGACCACCACGCTGATGTACCTGCTGCCCATCTCGGTGATGGTCGCCATGATCATCATGCGCGCGAGCATCATTATAATAAGCCGCATCATCGACTCCATACAGATACGCCAGGGCATCCTGACAAAGACCGTCTACTGGGAAGAGAACGTGGCCGTGATATTTGCGCTTTTCGCGGTGGCTCTCCAGCTGCTGAATTTCAAAGGCGCCATCGCCCTTATGCAGGAGACGCACGGGATAATAGCCGCCTTGAAACAGCTGTTCGTCTTTGATCCCAATAATTTCGCCTTTATAAAGAACGCGGCCGCGATGACCATACTGACAAGCTATATTACCGCCTACTCCATCCGCATCTACATAATGAACTACTTCAAGAATACGCGGACAAAGGGCGTGCCCTACGACAACAAGGGCTTCTTCGCTGTGGAGCAACTTTCCGCCAGCACCGCAATGATCCTGGCAACGCTGACCGTGGTATTTTTCATGACCCCGGACCTGGCCAATCCCAAAGATTTTGTGGCCAACTTTCAGGGCGCGTTCTCAAACGCTCATAAGGATTGGTTTAAAGCGGCGCTTGCCGGCATCCCCTACGGCATAGGCGCTTTTTTCTCGGTGTTCCTGTTCATGTTCAAGGGCCGTACCGCCACCTTCTCGGGACTTGTCAACCGCCTGACCTCGCTTATCGCGGGCACCATAGCGACCCTGATAGTGTATTTCCTGATGGCCGCCAAACCGCCGAAACTGGAAGACTGGATAGGGCTGGCAGTCATATTCATCGCCATCTATTTCCTTGGCCTCGCGGAAAAAAAGCGCGCCTGCGAACTGGCAAAGGCGCATGAGCTGGAGCCGGAAGCGGGTTCCGAATTGGCCTGCGGCCCGGCAGAACTGCGCCATAAGCTTTAGGCTATACGCTTTATGCCATAGGCCTTAAGGAATTCCTTGAAAGCATATAGCTTATGGCGTACGACTTATGGCGCGGCTGTCCGTCTGCTGAGCATAGCTCCTGATACGGCACCTGCGCAAGCATTGGAACAGCCGTACGGCTTATGGCTTAAAGCTTATGGCAGGCAATTACAATTGAATCCTGACTAACTATTCGGAGAGTAAAGATGAAAAAACCAGTGAACGAAAAGGTTAACATCTGCGTGGTGGGAGCGGGCTATGTGGGCCTGGTCAGCGGCGCGTGTTTTTCCGAGCTTGGGCACCGCGTGGTCTGTGTGGACAGCGACCCAAAAAAAATCGCGCTGCTGCGCAAGGGCGTAATGCCCATTTACGAAGACGACCTGGAGCGCGTGGTTAGGAAAAACGTGAAAGCCGGCCGTCTGCATTTTTCAAATTCCATAAAAGACGGGCTGCACCACAAAGGCCACAGGGCCGAGGCCGTATTCATAGCCGTGGGCACCCCGCCCCGCGAAGACGGTTCGGCGGACCTTTCCGCCATAGAAAAAGTTTCAGAGGAAGTGGCTAAAAACATGACCGGCTACACGGTAATAGTGGAAAAATCCACCGTGCCGGTGGCCACCTGCGACTGGATAAACAAGACAGTAAAGCGCCACAATAAGCGCTGCATACCCTTTGACGTCACCTCAAACCCGGAATTCCTGCGCGAAGGCACGGCGGTTTGGGATTTCCTTAAGCCCGACCGCGTGGTGGTAGGCGTATCGTCGCCTCAGGCCGAAGCGCTTATGCGGCGGATCTACAAGCCGATAAAGGGCGCGCCGATCGTGGTTACCAGCGTAAAAAGCGCGGAACTTATAAAGCACGCCTCCAACTCTTTCCTTTCCACCAAGATCTCCTTCATAAACGCCGTGGCCAATGTCTGTGAAAGGACCGGCGCCAATGTGGAGGACGTGGCCAGGGGCATGGGACTCGACAAGCGCATAGGCAACTCTTTTCTTAAAGCCGGCATCGGCTTCGGGGGTTTCTGCTTCCCCAAAGACCTGGAAGCCTTCTACTGGCTGAGCAACCAGGTGGGCTACAACTTCGAACTTCTGAAGAATGTGAAAGACATAAACGAAAACCAGAAAATGTGGCTGGTTAAAAAAATCGAAGAAGAACTCTGGAACCTGGAAGGCAAGACGATAGCGCTGCTGGGTCTCGCCTTTAAACCCGAAACCGACGATATGCGCTTTGCGCCGTCCATAGATATCGCGCGCGAACTTTTAAAACGGGGCGCGAAAGTGCGCGGCTATGACCCTGTTTCGCAGGAAAACGCCAGGCACGTCATCAAGGGGATTTACTTTGCCATGGACGCCTACGATTGCGTGAAAGGCGCCGATTGCGTGTGCCTGGTCACCGAGTGGAAAGAATTCGCCGGGCTTGACCTGAAAAAAGTCATGGCGCTCGCGAAACACCCCATAATGGTGGACGGCCGCAATCTGTTTGACCCGGCCAAGATGCGCAAAATGGGGTGGACGTATACGTCTGTCGGTCGGCCGTAAGCCGACCGACGCCATAAGCCATACGCTTTAAACCATAAGCACATAAGGTGCTCCTTATAAAAGCCTATGGCATACGGCTTACGGCCTATGGCAATAGTATAGGAGTTTCCAAATGAGAATACTTGTTACCGGCGCGGCGGGGTTTTTGGGCAGCCATCTTTCAAGATATCTTCTGGCTAAGAACCATGCCGTTGTGGGAATAGACAACTTCATCACTGGCAGAGTGGACAACATACAGGACCTGTTAAAAGAGCCGAAGTTTGAATTCATAAAATATGATGTGACCAACTATCTGCATGTGCCGGGAAAACTGGACGCCGTTTTGCATTTCGCCAGCCCCGCTTCCCCCATTGACTATCTCAAATTTCCCATCCCAACGCTTAAAGTGGGCGCGCTGGGCACTCACAAGGCGCTGGGTCTTGCCAAAGACAAGAAGGCTATCTTCATGATAGCCTCCACCTCGGAAGTTTACGGCGATCCGCTGGTTAACCCCCAGCGCGAGAGCTACTGGGGCAATGTCAACCCCATAGGCCCGCGCGGAGTCTACGACGAGGCCAAGCGTTTCGCCGAGGCCATGACCATGGCCTATCACCGCTATCACAAAATGCCGGTGCGCCTGCTGCGGATCTTTAACACTTACGGCCCGAATATGCGCATTGAAGACGGACGGGCTGTGCCCAATTTTATGGCCCAAGCGCTAAAGAACAAGCCCATCACGGTTTACGGCGACGGCTCCCAGACCAGAAGCCTGTGCTACGTGTCCGACCTTATAGACGGCATTTACCGCCTTCTGCTGTCGGGAATAAACGAACCGGTAAATATCGGCAACCCGCAGGAAATAACCTTGCTTGAACTCGCGCGCGCCATAAAAAGAATAACAGGCAGCCGCTCCAAAATAGTTTTCCGGCCGCTGCCCGAAGACGATCCCAAAGTCCGCAGGCCGGATATTACGCTTGCAAAGACGAAACTGAAATGGTTCCCGAAGGTGGACCTGGAAAGCGGCCTGAAAAAGACCGTGGTCTATTTCAGGGCTAACATTTGACAACAGGTGGATGAGAGAAGTCAGAAGACAGAAGTCAGAATATAGAACGCAAAAACCAGATTAATGAAAGAGTTCCTCGAAATCCCAGCTTCTGAATTCTGTATTCTGACTTCTATATTAACATGCGCATATTGATAATTGAAGACGAAAAAAAAATAGCCGAATTTATCAAGCGCGGCCTTAAAGAGGAAAATTACGCCGCCGACACGGCCCTGACAGGCCCCGACGGCCTGCGGCTGGCTCTTGAGAACCCGTACGACCTGCTTATCCTTGACCTTATGCTGCCCGGCCTTGACGGCCTGAGCCTTTGCGCCAAGCTCCGAGAGGACGGTTTTTTGAAACCCATACTTATGCTGACGGCCAAAGACCGCGTGGAAGACAAAGTAAAAGGCCTTGACTCCGGCGCCAACGACTACCTCACCAAGCCTTTCGCCTTTGAAGAGCTGCTGGCGCGGGTGCGCGTTCTGCTGCGGAAAAACCCGGCTGAACCGGCGACGCTGCTCAAAGCCGGAGACCTTGAAATGGATCTGCTCTCCCACAAAGTAAGGCGCGGCGAAGTGGAAATAACGCTGAGCTCGAAAGAGTTCGCGCTTTTGGAATATCTTATCAGGAACGAAGGCGCCATTGTAACCCGCACCATGATAGCCGAGCATGTCTGGGACATAAATTTTGACACCGACACCAACGTGATAGATGTTTTTATAAACTACCTGCGCAAAAAAATAGACCAGGGAAGTTCAAAAAAACTCATCCACACCATCCGCGGCAAAGGCTACACTCTGAAACCGTAAATTCGCAGGCAGCCGGGAGGTTATCACTTAGGTTTACCTGAGCAGTTACCTTCCCAAGCAGCAACTTAAACTTTATGTTCAAATCCGTCCGCTTCAAACTGACCGTCTGGTACGCCCTGACCCTTTCGGTAACGCTTTCGCTTTTCAGCGTGCTGGTCTACAATAATCTTCAAAAAACGCTTTACGAGAACATGGACCGGCTGCTTGAATTCCGTGCCGAGGGCCTTGCCGACGCCGTTGAGGCCTATCTGGAAACGGAGGAAATTGAAACCGGCAGGGTGCCCAAGGCCTCCTCTAAAAGCGGAACTTTTTTTAAGGTGACGCAGAGTCTGTTGAACGGCGACGTCTACGACCCTAAATTTGCGGCCATAGAGGTGAAAATAACCGACGCCGGTGGCATAATATTGGCGAGTTCCCCGGGCGCGGCGAATGCCCCGGAAATACCGGAGGGTACGCTGAACGAAGCCGTCAGGGGCGAAGCCGCCTACGACACCATTAAAGCGCCGGATTCGCAGGACAAAGAAAGCGTTTACCGCTCTTATACCACTCCCGTGCTGAAAGACGGCGAAACTGTTTACCTCATACAGGCTTCAAGGCCCCTGTATCAGACCGAGTTCGCGCTGAATAACTTACGGACCATGATGGCCGTTCTTGTGCCGCTCATAGTGCTTTTTACCGGAGCGGCCGGCATGATATTCGCGCGCGTGGCGCTTAAGCCGGTGCACGGAATGATAAAAACAATAAGGCAGATAAGCGCCGAAAACCTCAGCCTGCGCATCCCCGCGCCTGACACCAGAGACGAAATCAGAGATCTTGCCAGCATGTTCAACGACATGCTCTCGCGGCTTGAGGGTTCCTTCCTTTCGCAGAAGCGGTTTATTCAGGATGCCTCGCACGAATTAAAAACGCCGCTCACCATCTTAAAAGGCGAGTTGGAAGTAGCGCTGAAAAAAGCCCGCTCCGAGCCGGAATACACCTCGATACTGCAAAGCAACCTGGAAGAAACCAACAAAATTTCAAGACTGGTCGAGAACCTGCTGACGCTGGCCAAATTTGACAACCGGGAAATCCCCCTTGATATTTCGCCGGTGAACCTGAACCAGGTCCTTGAATCGCTTGCCTCCGACATGGTTCAGGTGGCGGAAAAAAAGCGCATAAAGCTCGCTCTTAAGCTGGCTCCCGGTCTGCCTGAAATAAAGGCCGACGCCGGACAGTTGAGGCGGGCTTTTTTGAATATCCTGGACAATGCCGTTAAATACAGCGATGAAGGCGGGACCGTAATCATGAGCTCCGCTATCGCGGGCGCCGGGGTTCTGGTTATGTTTTCCGACACTGGCCGCGGCATAGCGCCAAAAGACCTGCCGCACGTTTTTGAAAGGTTTTACCGGGCCGATTCTTCCAGGAGCACGGAAGGCTTCGGCCTGGGGCTTGCCATAACTAAATCCATCCTTGACGCGCACGGCGCCGCCATAATCGTAAAAAGCGAACCTTTAAAAGGCTCTTCTTTCAGCGTTTCTTTTCCCGGCCAGGACATAGGGTAAATGATTAATGGGGCAAACCCTCAGTTTAAGCATTAAAATCTTTTAATCCTGTTTTAATTCGGGCTTAACGTATTGTTTGCTATACTAGAAACAAGGAAGTAAATTGAAAGGAGAAACTACAATGAAAAAATCAATGTTAGCGGCAGTAACCCTCATCGCTTTCGCAGGCTTAAGCTTCGCGCAAGCCCCTGCGGCCGCCCCTGTGGCGGCCCCTGCGGCAGCCCCTAAGGTGGAAGCCCCCAAAGCGGTTAAGCCGGCGGTCAGGAAACATGTGCCCGCCCCGAAAGCTGAAATTATGATGGGCGAGATAACCGCGGTTGACACAGTGAAGAACGAAATCACCGTGAAAGACAAAAAGACTGCCGTAGAAAAGACCATCGGCGTTGATGTCAAGAAAATCGCCGGTTTCAAAGTCGGCGAAGAAGTTAAAGTAAAAACCCAGGGCGACAAAACCGACGTTAAGGTCATTAAGAAGCACGAAGGCAAGCATATGGGCAAGCATGAGGGGAAGAAACCCGAAGCTCCCGTAGCGCCCGCAGCGGCCGCAGCGGGAAAATAAGTCGTTCCCCGC
Organism: Elusimicrobiota bacterium; assembly: GCA_026388155.1. Lineage (NCBI taxonomy): Bacteria > Pseudomonadati > Elusimicrobiota > Elusimicrobiota bacterium. The sequence continues at coordinate 127,864 of JAPLKI010000013.1, read as the reverse complement.
AAATATATAAAAATACCGGCAGCCCAAACGGCTGCCGGTATTTTTATGCCCGAAAGTCGAGATTGCGGTTACTCCGGATCAAGAAGTAAGATGGACACCTTACTGAATTTTTCTGGCTGCGCGCGGTGAGCACGCAAAGGAAAGGGGCCGGCGTTTTTTAACGCCGGCCCCTTAGATTAAATGCCTTTTTAGCTGTTCATCCAGGTGATGAACTCGTCCCAGTTGGAATACTTCGCCCATTGGAGATCGGCGTAACCGTCGCCCTGGCCTGAAGAAGGCATGTATATTGATATGCCCTTTGCCGGACCGTAGTCAACAGGCCCGGACCAAAAGCCGCCGGCGGAATTATTCGTTCTGTTATACATCACCAACCCGCCGGTAATGAAGGACATCAGGGCTTTGCCTTTTTCGGCCACGGCGGGATTTTTGGTCCCCGCCACTACGTGACTGACGAAATCATAAAGGTCCTTATTCTCCGGTATGGCGAATCCCACGGCCGCATCCCTGGCGCTCTTGGCCAGATCCTTTTCCCCCGCCTGCGTAACGGCATAAGAAAAGTCATTGGTCAGGGTGAGCAGCTTGGGGATGGAAGCCGCCTTAAGGAAGCTCTGAGTGGAACCCTCTGAGCCGCCCTTGTAGTGATCGGAATAAGCGTCAACGGCGGTACGCGCCAGCTCCTCAGGGGTCATGGCCGGTTTGGCCGCAAGCGGGCCGAGGAAGGTATCGTAGGTGTAGCCGTCGCCGGGCTCCGTTTCCTCGGAACCGACTATGTATTTGACGTTGTCCTTCAACTCATAGACCACCTCAGCCATCTGCATGAGGCAGGCATCTGAACCGTAAAGGTCCACGCCGCCGATGTCTTTGAGTATCTGGCCCAGTTGGGGAGTGTTGATGTGGTTGTTGGTCTCATCATCGTAAGAGATGCCCTTTGAAATGGGCCGTCTAATGCCTTTCTCCCAGCCGGAGCCGTGATTCCAGACTATAAGCATGTATTTTTTCGCCGGGTATTTCTGCTTGGCCCATTTGCCGAAGTCTACAACGCTCTTATAATCGCCCATGTCCACCTTGCCCAGGTCCTGAACCACGGGCGAGGTCACTTTGGACAGGTCTTTATCTTTCTTTATCAGGAACCGTCTGGTTCCCTTCCAATCGCCGTCGGAAGTGTCATAGCCGTCCATGCGGCCGGCTTCCACCACTATATTAAGCTTGGCGGTGGAACCCACAACTTCCATTTCGTTCATGTCCTTTAAGGCGAACGGTTCCAGATTATTTTTGCCGTTCACAAAAACCATTATGGTCCACTCGGCGGGCTGTTTACCGAACAGCCAGTCCCATATTATGCCCTTCTCGGGCGAGGCCGGAGAGATGGACGGAACTTCAACGGCGCCCAATTCCTCTTTGAGATTAACCTGCGCGCCGCCGTCAAAACCTATTTCCGCTGAAGCGAGCGAGCCCAGCATGGACAGGGTTACGGCGGATAAGGCGAATTTTTTAAACATTTTTTCCTCCTTGCAAAACATTGCGATACTTATCGAAAGCGGACGATATATAGTTTATCACTACGGTCAAAAAGCAACAAGAGGCAAAAGGCCCAGTTCGGCCCCGACGAAAAGCCCATATCAGATAAGCCCTAAAGGCGCTGTGGCAGGGCGTAAGAGCGCCGCTCCCGTCATAAGCCGTAACTTTTAGCCGCAATTATTGCCATAGGCCATAAGGGCGCCACCGCCGCCATAAGCCGTAAGCCGTGCGGCTGTTCCAGCCGCGCCGTAAGCCATACGCCATAAGCTATATGCTTTCAAGGAATTCCTTAAGGCCTATGGCATATGGCGTATAGCCTATGGCAATCTTTCCGCTTACGGCCTAAAGCGTACGGCGTTTTATGCATTTACTCTTACGGCAAAAAAGAAGGGCCGGCTGTCGCCAGCCGGCCCTTTTGAATTCCACAAACCCGTTATTTTACGGCTTCTGATACCAGCCAATGAACTGACTCCAGTTGGAATACTTGGCCCAGGCAAGGTCGGTATAACCGGCCTCGGGAGCGGACGGCGGCAGGTAAATGGCCATACCGTGGGAATCGGAGTAGTTCCCGGTTGTCCTGTTGGCCAGCACCATGCCGGTTATGTAGGACATGAGCGCGTTGCCCTTGGCTTTAACATCCGCTGACTTGGTTCCCGCCACTACGAGCTGGGCGAAGTGATAGAGATCCTTGTTCTCCGGATAAGCGTAGCTCTGGGCCGAGCTCATGGCGCTTTTCACAACGCTCTTATCCCCCGCCTGGGTTATGGCGTAGGAGAAAGCGTTCACCGCGTTAAGCATTCCGGGGATGCTGGTGGATTTTATATAGCTCTGCGTGGAACCCTCGCCGCTGGCCTTGTAATGGTCCGCATACGCGTTCACCGCGGTCTTCGCAAGTTCGTCCGCGGTCATGGCCGGCTTGGCCGCCAAGGGACCGAGGAAGGTATTATAAGTGTACCCATCGCCGGGCTCGGTCTCTTCCGAACCTACAATGTACTGCGCGTAATCCTTTATCTCGTAGACCACTTCCGCCATCTGCATAAGGCAGGCATCCGAACCATATATATCCACTCCGCCTATGCCTTTGAGTATGGCGGCCATCTGCGGGGTATTGATGTGATTGCCGGTCTCGTCATCGTAAGAAATGCCTTTATTATTGGTATTGACGGATTTTATCCAGCCCGCGCCGTGATTCCATATTATGAGCATGTAGTGATTGGCGGGATAGGTCTTCTTGGCCCAATTGCCGAAATCTATCACGCTGTTGTAATTACCCATGTCCACCTTGCCCATATCCTGTACCACCGGGGAGGTCACGTTGTTGGTGTCTTTATCTTTCTTTATAAGGTAGCGTCTGGTGCCGGTCCAGTTTCCTACCGTGGTATACTCGCCCATGCGGCCGGCTTCCACCACTATATTGAGTTTGGCTGAAGAGCCGACCTGCTCCATTTCATTCATGTCCTTGAGGGCGAACGGCTCCAGATTGTTTTTGCCGTTCACAAAAACCATTATAGTCCATTCAGCGGGTCCCTTCGGCGCCGGTGCTCCGAAAAACCAGTCCCATATTGCGCCTTTGTCCTGCGGCGCACTCGGAGGCGTAACCTCTGTATTCGCCAGTTCTTCCTTAATATTGATGCCCGTGCCTTTGTCAAAATCGACTTCCGCCGATACTAGGGAAGCGAACAGTGACACGGCCAGCACCGACAGCGATATTTTGCGTATCATGGATTCCTCCGTGGTGGTGTTAAGTTTGTTCCGCATGTATATAGTTTAACCCTGCCATTGATCTTTAACAAGGGACCTAAGACCCAGAAGCGGAGTTACCCAAAGGGCCTAGACTGCCATAAGCCATATGCTTTAGGCCATAAGCTTTTAGGGAGTTCCTTACAAGCCTATGGCATATGGCTTAAAGCGTATGGCGGTTCTGCTTATGGCTTATGGCAATAGCCGTATCTAAAGTTTGCGGCTATAACAAAAGAAGGGCCGGCTGTTAAGCCGGCCCTTCCGTCAGCGTGCTGCGCGCTTATTTAGTGTACCAGTTGATGAACTCGTCCCACTGCGAGGCCTTGGCCCATGCCAGATCGTTGTAGGCCGAATTCGGGGAGTCGGGCAGGTATATGGCTAAACCGTGTGAGTCGGCGTATGTGCTGTTCACGCGGTTGTGAAGGATCAGCTTGCCTGTCAGGTAGTCCTGAAGGGCCTTCGCCGCGGCCTTCACATTCGCGTTCTGGGAAGAAGCGCTGTAGAGGCTCAGGAAGTGCCACAGGTCCTTGTTTTCCGCGTAGGCGTAAGACTGCGCGCTGCCCATGGCGGTCTTGATCAGGGGTTTCTCGTTGGCTGCGATGGCGGCGGCAACGAAGTCGTTGATCACGGGAACAAGGCCGTTCATGGCGGAAGCCAGCACAAGGCTCTGAGTGTGGTCCTGGGTGCCGTAATGATCGCTGTAGGCGTCCACGGCCAGCTTGCCGAGTTCCGCACCGAGCATGGTGGGTTTGGCGACGAGGGGCCCGAGCAGCATGTTATAGGTATAACCGTCGCCGGGTTCGGTCTCTTCGGAACCCACTATATAATCCACATAGTCCTTTATTTCATAGTTTACTTCAGGCATCTGCATCAGGCAGGCATCCGAGCCGTACACATCGATTTTGCCGATGCCCTTCAGAGCCATTCCCAGCTGGGGGGTGTTGATGTGGTTGCCGGTCTCATCGTCGTAGGAAATACCCTTGACCTCCAGGCCGCGGGACTTGATCCAGCCAGCGCCGTGGTTCCAGACTACCAGCATGTAGCGCTTGGCCGGGTAGTTCTTCTTGGCCCAGGTGGCGAAGTCTATCAGGTGCTTGTAGTCACCCATATCCACCTTGCCCAGGTCCTGCACCACGGGAGAGGCGATTTTGCTCATGTTGGCATCTTTCACCACTAGATAACGGCGGGAACCGACCCAGTTGCCGTCCGAGCTGTCGTAGCCGCTCATGCGGCCCAGTTCGGTCACCACGTTCACCTTGTCGGTGGAGCCTATCATCTCCATCTCGTTCATGTCCATCAACCCGTATTTTTCCAGGTTGTTCTTGGCGTTGATGAAGACCATTATGGTCCATTCTTTATCCACTTTGCCGGAATGCGCTTTTACATCCACCGGTGCGGCCACAGGCACGCTCAACTCGAGATCGGCTATTTCCTGCTGAAGGGTTGTTTTCTTGGGGGTGTCGAAATTTATTTCGGCTGACACCAGGGGTGAAACTATGGCTATCATGGCGAATACTGCGACTAATTTCTTAAACATTACTACCTCCCATGCGGTTTTTAGTGTGGAAGCCTTTAAGGCTGGCAGGCGCTTGAAAGCTTACCATACTAGTTTGAAAGTATTATTGATTGCAATCAAGGCCAAAAGGCCTATGTCTGTTTGGGCCGACAGGCCTATTGCTTTTTGGGCCCAAAGGCCCATAGACATGTCAATAGCCCATTGGGAGAAGCCCCATGCCGCCGCCAAAACGACTTTTTATATATTTTATAGCAGGATTTAATTTTAGACTAAAGGGCACATTGCATGGGCCTATTGGCCATTGGGAGCGAACTCAACAAAGCAGGCCGTTTTCTGCCGCTATTCGCTATTCCCGATTCCCTATTCGCCGCCTTGATAGTTTTCCGCCCCTGTTCGCTAGCCCCCATTCGCTATTCGCCGCCTTGATAGTTTTCCACCCCTATTCGCTAGCCCCCATTCGCTATTCGCCGCCTTGATAGTTTTCCACCCCTATTCGCTAGCCCCCATTCGCTATTCGCCGCCTTGATAGTTTTCCACCCCTATTCGCTAGCCCCTATTCGCTAGCCCCCATTCGCTATTCGCCGCCCTTATAGTATTTGCGTGAATGCGGACAGTGTCTTTGAATTTTTTAGCGTAGCCGCCGCTTAAAACCACCGCCACCGGCAGCCCGCGCCTTAAACATTCCCTGAAAACGAAAGCGTCCCTTTTTTTGATCCCCTCCATGGTAAGTTTGAGTCCGCCAAGCAGGTCGCCGGCGTAAACATCGGCCCCCGCCACGTAGAAGGCCAGATCGGCCCTGGCTTTTTTGAGCGCGGCCGGCAGGTTCTTTTTTAACAGGCCCAGGTAAGCGCCGTCACCCGTGCCGGGCCGGAGCTCGATGTCCAGGGAACTTTTTTCCTTTTTTTCCGGATAGATGTCCCTGTTATGCATTGAAAATGTAAAGACCCTTTTGTCCTTTTCAAAGATGGAAGCCGTGCCGTTGCCCTGGTGAGCGTCCAGGTCTACAATTACGGCGCGGCGGATTTTTTCTGTTTTGAGCAGTTTTTTAACCGCCACCGCGATATCGTTCAGCAGACAGAAGCCCTCTCCGTGATCCGCGAACGCGTGGTGGGCGCCCCCGCCGCAATTAACGCCAAGGCCGTCCGAAAGGGCTATTTCCGCCGCTTTTACGGTGCCCCCCACGTTCATCAAATGTGCCAGAACCACTTCAGGGGTTATCTCAAGTTCGGCGCGAGCGCTGTCTTTCGCGGTAAAACTAAAACTGAGATTTTTATCCACCCACGGCGCGCTGTGGGCGAGCCTAAGGTCTTCCCGCGAAGGCTCCGGCGCTTCCACAATATCCCCGCGGCTTATTATCTTTTCCCTGAGCAGCGTTTTCAGCGCCCCCTCGAATTTATCCGCGCGGAACACATGATCATGATTATTTACCGTGTATTTTTTTGAAAAAACAATTTTCATACATATTTACAGGAACAGCATAGGAAGCAGGAAGGCGGCGCAAAGCAAGGCGGTCGCATAGGCGAACAGGTCGCCGTGTCGGACATAAAAACTTTCGACCGGAACGGCGGCAAGCCGCACCTCGACGTCCAATACCCCCGCGCTGTTAAGCCCAAGGCTGCTTTGGATCCTGCCCCATGGATCTATATACGCCGAAATGCCGTTGTTCGCGGCCCGGATGACCGGGCGGCGGGTTTCCACCGCCCTGAAGATATTTACAAGCAAATGCTGATAGGGGGCGGCGGTGTCCAGATACCAGCCGTCGTTCGTTATATTGACAAAAATTTCAGCTCCCTTTGAGGCATCCTCCCTGAAAAGGAAAGGGAAAATGGATTCATAGCAGATAACTCCGGCTATCTTCACGCTTTTGCTTTTTTGCCGACCGACTTCCATGAGCGGCTGCGAGAAGCTGCCCGGCAGAAATTCCCCAAGCGCGGCCACCGGTTTTATGTAGCTGCCCAGAAAATCCCTGAACGGCACATATTCGCCGAAGGGCACCAGCACCCGTTTGTAATATTCCGCCGTTATGGTCCCCGATGAATCCACCAGAAAAGCCGCCACTCGGCTGCCGTCGCCGCGCGAAACCGAACCCACAAAATTGGCTGTCTGTTTTTCAACAGCGATATCCGACACCCAGGCGCCGTAGTGTTTATTTTCTATCCAGCCGGGCAGGGCGTTTTCCGGCCATACGATAAGGTCGGTTTTTTCTATTCCTTTTATCAGGCCGTTTATTTTAGCCTCAATTGCGGCCGCCTGGCTGGCGTCCCACTTGGCGTAAAGATCTATGGCGGGTTGAAGCAGACTGGCGTTGAGCGGCGCTTTAAAGGCAATGGACTCCGCTTTTTTAAGTTCTCCGGCGCCGTAAAACCATAAACCGGCCAGTAGCGCAAGGGCCGGCGAAAATTGAATCATGGCTTTAATAGGTTTTTCCTTTTTGTGGATAAGCGCGCCCGCGAGCGCACCGCTCAAAGCTACGGCAAAGCTGAGCCCGTAAAGCCCGGTAACGGAAACTATCTGTATAATTTTCGTGTATTGCCACTGAGTATAGGCAAGCGTAAACCACGGGAACCACACCGCCTTATAGTTTACGGTAATTTTGGCCCATTCCATCGCGGCCCACGCGGCGGAGAACACATAAGGGAAAACACCGGGGCCGGCCTTTTTAAGATAAAAGCCAAAACCGGAAACCAGCAGGAATTCAAGCGAGAGCAGCGCGGCAAGCAGCGCCAGCCCCAGCGCCGAAACCGCCGGCCCGACCTGGCCCGCGCGCATAGTGGGATATATCCAGTAAAGCAGCCCGAGATAAAAAAAGAAGCCGGAAAAAAATCCGCGCAAAAGCGCCGCTTTCAGGGTTTTGGCCGACAGCAGCGAATAAACCAGCGGAGCGAGCGCCAGCCACGCCAACCAGCCCTGGTTAAACTTAGGATAACTCAGGATAAGAAGCAGGGAGGTGGATAAAGGGAGCGAACAGCGAATAGCAAGAGAGCGAATAGTGGCAACCGAAAAAAAATTACTATTGGCTTCTTTGCTATTCGCCATTTGCTATTCGCTATTCGCTGTAGCTACGCTCCGTGGCATTTTTTGTACTTCTTCCCGGAACCGCAGGGACAGGGGTCGTTGCGGCCTGTTTTAGAGTTAATGAATTTATTCTGCGGTTTTTTCTCGGCCGGGGGCTGAGCGCCTGCCTGGCCCTGCGGCTCGGCGGCAACGGGCCGGGGAACCACCTTCGGCGGCAATTGTATGCGGAAAATATATTCCACCATCTCATCGCGCACGCGCCCCAGCATGTTCTCGAACAGAGAATATGACTCTTTCTGGTATTCGATCAGGGGGTCTTTCTGCCCGTAGGCGCGCAGACCTACTCCCTTTTTAAGATGGTCCAGGTCATAAAGATGATTTTTCCAGATATGATCTATTATCTGCAAAAGCAGTATTCTCTGCATCTCGCCGAAATTCACTTCGCGCTGGGCGAATTCCTCGGTTCTGCGCTGATACGCCTCAAGGGCGCGTTTTTCTATGTCCGCCTGCGCGGCCGCCAGCGTTAGCCCCCGCAGCTCGTCCTCGCTGTAGGCAAGCGCGAAGCCGAACACTTTTTTAAGGTAGACATTCAGCATTTCGATGTTCCACAGGGCCGCGGCCTGCCCCTCGGAAGCGTTTTGGTTAAGCCGTTCCACGGCGGCTTCGTTTATCATGCTTTTTACGCGCTCGGTAACATCCAAACCGTCAAGCACCACATTGCGCAGTTCGTAAACCGCCAGGCGCTGCTTGTTCATAACATTATCGTAGTCCAGCAGCTGCTTTCTGGAGTCGAAATTCATGCCCTCAACGCGCTTTTGCGCGCCTTCTATCTGGCGGCTGACCAGCATGGATTCTATCACCTCGCCCTCTTCCATGCCCAGCTTTTCCATTATGGCGGAAATGCGCTCCGAGCCGAAAAGGCGCATCAGCTCGTCTTCAAGCGACACATAAAACACCGAACTGCCCGGGTCGCCCTGTCGGGCGCAGCGGCCGCGCAGCTGGTTGTCTATACGGCGCGATTCATGGCGCTCGGTGCCCATCACATGCAGACCGCCCGCCGCCACGACTAGTTTCTGGTTTTCCTCTTCCGCCGGAGTTCCCCCCAGAACTATATCGGTGCCGCGCCCCGCCATGTTGGTGGCTATGGTCACCTGGCTCCTGCGGCCCGCCTGGGCTATTATCTGGGCCTCCATTTCATGGTATTTGGCGTTTAAAACCTGGTGCGGTATGCCCTTGGCGCGCAGCATAGCTGAATACTTTTCGGATTTTTCTATAGAGCGGGTGCCCACAAGCATGGGCTGTCCCTTGCGCCAGCGTTCTTCTATTTCCGCTACTACGGCGTTGTTTTTCTCGCGCTCGGTGCGGTAAATGCGGTCGGCGGAGTCCGCGCGCACGCAGGGGCGGTTGGGCGGTATTTCCACCACATCCAGCTTATATATTTCCCAAAACTCGTCGGCCTCGGTCATGGCCGTGCCGGTCATGCCGGAAAGCTTCGCGTAAAGCTTGAAATAATTCTGGAAGGTGATGGTGGCTAGGGTCTGGTTCTCCTCTTTTATGCGGAGAGTTTCCTTGGCCTCTATGGCCTGGTGCAGGCCGTCGGACCAGCGGCGCCCGGGCATAAGACGGCCGGTGAATTCGTCCACTATGACTATTTCGCCGTCCTTGACCACGTACTCAACATCTTTCCTGAACAGATGGTGAGCCCTCAGGCCCTGCGTAAGGTGGTGCGCCCATTCGGAGCCCACATCATCGTAAATATTGCCGACGCTCAAAATTTTCTCGGCTTTGGCCACTCCTTCTTCCGTAAGCGTGACATTGTGGCTTTTCTCGTCCACCAGGGCGTCATAGCCCTTGCCAAGGTCGGTGCCTTCGCGCTTGGACTCTATTTCCTCTTTCTCGGTGACGAAACGCGGCGTTAAAAGCGGTATGACGCGGTTGACTATGTAGTACTTGTCTGTGGATTCCTCGGCGGGGCCCGAGATGATGAGCGGGGTGCGGGCCTCGTCCACTAAAATAGAGTCCACTTCGTCCACTACCGCGTAATTGCGCGAGCGCATAACGCGTTCCGACTTGTCCATCACCATGTTATCGCGCAGGTAATCAAAGCCTATTTCGTTGTTGGTGACGTAGGTGATGTCGCAGTTGTACATTTGCCTGCGCTCTTCGTTATTCATGTCGTGCTGTATGAAGCCGACCGTGAGCCCCAGAAATTCGTGTACTGGGCCCATCCACAGGGAGTCCCTCTTGGCCAGGTAATCATTGACGGTAACCACATGCACGCCCTTGCCGGACAGGGCGTTCAGGTACGTGGGCAGCGTGGCCACCAACGTTTTACCTTCGCCGGTGCGCATCTCGGCTATCTTTCCGCGGTGCAGCACTATGCCGCCTATAAGCTGCACGTCGTAAGGACGCATTTTAAGGGTGCGCTTGGCAGATTCCCTTACGCAGGCGAAAGCCTCGGGCAGAATGTCGTTCTCGGTTTCGCCCTTGGCCAGCCGTTCCTTGAATTCCGCGGTTTTAAGACGCAGTCCGCCGTCCGAAAGCCTGGAAATTTCGTCCTCTAAAGCGTTTATCTGCTCCACCAGCGGGTGGATTTTTTGCAGGGCGCGTTCGCTCCTGGAACCTATAATTGCCTCAACAAGTTTTTTCAGCATAGTATCACTATTAAACAAATTTATGGGGGCTTTATAAAGCCGCTGCTGCCTGAAACTCCGATGCGCGGTTAATTATAGGCGATAGTTTTTATATAATACACTGTAGGAAAGGCGAAAATGGAAAAGCATATAAAGTGCAGTAAATGCCCGATAGAGGGAGTTTATATCCTGGACCCCAAAATCCACACCGATCAGCGCGGGTCTTTGATGAAAGTTTTTAATTATGATGACTTCTCCGCTCACGGACTTGAAACAGGGTTTAAAGAAAGTTTTTTTTCCGTTTCCGCTAAAAATGTCGTCCGCGGGATGCATTTCCAAACCCCGCCTTTCGCCTATACCAAGCTGGTTTATGTCACACATGGGGCCATACTGGACGTGCTTCTGGATTTAAGGCGTTCAAGCCCCACTTATGGCAAATATTTCAGCCTGGAGCTGACTTGGCGCAACAGCAAAATAATATACCTGCCAAGAGGATTGGCGCATGGCTTCCTCTCTCTTGAAGACCATTCCTGCGTGGTGTATATGCAGACCAGCACCCACGCGCCCGACCATGACGCGGGCGTCAGGTGGGATTCTTTCGGTTTTGACTGGGGAATAAAAGACCCGGTGCTTTCCCCGCGTGACGCGGCTTTCCCGGCTTTTGACGGATTTGCCTCCCCTTTCTGAATCATAAATCCGCTTAGGTAAACCTTATGCGAGCTACTTTGATCTTTCCCGGCATCGTTCTGAGCGGCTGGGGAAGTTTTGGGCAAGGCGGGATAAGCGAAAATTTCGTGCCGTACGGGCTGGCTTATATTTCCGCTTACGCTAAAAAAGAAGGGCATGATATAGACCTGCTGGATTTCCGCAAACTCAGCGGCTGGGATAATTTCGAATCGGAGGTGAAAAAAAGATCGCCCGGAGTTTTCGGGATCTCCGTAATGAGCATCGATTTTCCCTCCGCCGTTGAGGCCGCCTCAAGGATAAAGGCCGTGGACAGTTCTTCTATAGTCATTATCGGCGGCGTTCACCCCACGGTGGCGTTAGAGGAGGTGCGCGAATTACGGCAGATCGATCATATAATCACAAGAGAGGGGGAAATAAGCTTTTCCCGGCTTTTGTCTAAAATAGAAAAAGGAGAACCGCGGGAAAAGGTTATAGAAGGGATTCCGGCGGATATAGGGACCATTCCTTATCCGGACAGGGATATCTTTGACTATGAGAACGGAGAGGCCTCCAACCCCTGGATGCCGTTCATGGAAAAGCCTTTTGTGTCCATAATAGCGGGCAGAGGGTGCCCCTTCAACTGCTCTTTCTGTCAGCCGGCCGAGCGCATGATATTCGGCGGAAGAGCGAAAATAAGGACGGTACCCGATATTATCGGCGAACTTGAATATTTAAGGGAAAGATATAAATTCAACAGCCTGCTCATCCATGACGACCTTTTCACGGTGAACAGCCATCATGTCCTTGAGTTCTGCAGGGCTTACAGGGAGGAAGGCTTGCCACAGTCTTTTGCCTGCCAGGCCAGGGCCGATTTTATAGTGAAGAACGAGGCTGCCGTGAAAGAAATGGCTGAGACCGGGCTTAAATGCTTTCTGATAGGTTTCGAAAGCGGAAGCCAGAGGATACTGGACCTGCTGAAAAAGGGGACAACCGTCGCCCAGAACATTGCGGCTGCGGAGATCTGTAAAAAATACGGCGTAAGTATTTTCGCTAATTTCATGCTCGGCATACCGGGGGAAACGGCCGGAGAAGTAAAAGAAACGGTCAGGCTTATACGGGAAATACGACCCGCCTACCCGAGTCTGGCGTTCTTCACTCCGTATCCGGGCACCGAACTGGGCGATTACTGCGCGAAGAACGGGCTGTTGCTTAAAAAAGCGGGCGCTTTTTATAACAGGTCCTCCAGCGCGGAAGGCAAGCTGAAAGGTATTGATTATACTTTTCTCAAAGCTGCGGCGGAAAGGGCGCAGGATTATGACAGGAAGTCTTTATATCCCTCGTACCCTGGCGAATCGGCCGGAGCCGCCGGCTCTCACGGGTTTGCCAGCAGAGTCTGGAAAAAATTCAGGACCCAAACTACCGGCGCGTTCGCGAAAAAAGTTTTTCAGTATCTGCGCTGGCGCTGGCTTTATCTAAGATACGGCCTGTATTGACCGCGGGATTGAGAGGTTTTCCGGAGCTATGGACCCAGGACTGAAAATAAGCATAATAATCCCGACCCTTAACCGTGCGGGCTTTTTGAAAGAGGCTGTGGACTCGGCGTTGGCCCAGACATATCCCGGCCTTGAAGTTATAGTGGCCGACAACGCTTCCGCCGATAACACTCCGGCGGTTGCGGCCGGCTATATCAATAACCCCAGATTCAGGTATTTCAGGAACGATTCAAATATAGGCATGGTGCCCAATTGGCGGAAGGCCCTGTTGGAATATTCTTCCGGGGACTGGTTCTTAATACTTTCCGACGATGATTTTCTGATCGACCCTGATTACATAAAAGACGCGGTGGCGCTGATACGCGAATTCCCCGAAGTGGTGCTGGTGTATGCCAATGGATACAAAAAAACGGCGGACGGGGATTTCGCGCTGGATCTGCCTTTTGACAGGGTACAAAGCGGAAAAAAGATATTTTTAACGCGCAACAATCTCGGTCAGCAGGACTTTATGCTTTGCAATGTGCTTTTCAATAAGACGCTTGCCTTGAAGCTGAAGGCTTTTTCCAACGATCACAATATCGCCTGCGATTCCGAGCTTTTTTTGAAGATGTGCCTGACCGGAGATGTCGGTTTCATAAAAAAAGCCGTTTCCGTCTACAGGGCTCACGAGAACAATCTGATTTACAACTACAGCCGGGACCCCGATATCCTGCTTAATCATGCCGACTGGTTTGCCAGGCCCTATGAGATGGCCGCTGAAAGCGGTTTTTTTACGGCGCCGGAGCTGGCGGCCTGGCGGAAAAGAGTGGTTCTTACCGAGGCCGGGAACATCTATAAGCGCATTCTGATCTATCACAAGAGCGCTTTTTTCCGGCTGACGAGGATCTTGATCAAAAAAAGCGGTATTTCTCCGGCGGAGTTCGCACATATAAATCTCGCGATCCTGTCGCATTGGCGGTCGAAACTGTTCGCCATGCTCCGTTCCCCCTTTGCGCGCGCTGGCGGATAAGACTTTTATGAATATAGGGATCATACCTTTTGACTCCGACCCGGCGCATGTGATGCACAAATGGCGCTACGACATTTTAACAAGAAATCTGCCGGAGTTCGGGCATACGGCGGAATATTGGAATGAAAACAAAAAATATGACGCCGTGATAATCCCGATCACCCTCCGCAACGAACGGACGTTCAACAGCCTTTGTGCCGCGGGGATTCCGCTTATAGGCGACAGCGTGGACGATGTTCTCTCCTTCCCCTATTCCAACTATCTCCTGGCGGGCAGGGTTTACTATCGCCTCAAGTTTGATATTATTGAAAGCCGGTTCCGCCGCCTAGGCAAAATGATAGAAAAATGCAGTCGTATTGTTGTCGGAAGCTCCGCGCTGCAGCGCAAATTCACGAAATTGAACAAGAATTCCGCAATTATTACCGATGCGATTACGGAGGACATCCTGTCGTTCCGGGCAGGCTGCGAACAGGAAAAACCGTGCCGGATCGCGTGGTTCGGAAATGTGGCCAGCCTCCATGGATTCAAGGCCATGGGCCGAACGCTTGACATGCTGGCGGAGGAAGGCGGATACGAGCTCGTCCTCATAACCTCCGATTACACCCAGGGCCGCTACCTTGGAAAGCAACCGCGAAGCGCTAAAGATTTTATCCGCGGACAGAGGATTTCATGCCGCCTGGTCAATTGGGATTACACGGCCTTCCTGACGGAAACCGCGAAATGCCATATAGGGATAGTGCCGGTGGACTGCGACAGCCCCTTTATCATGGCAAAACCGGCGGGAAGAGCCCTGCTGATGATGGGCATGGGGCTTCCGGTAGTGACCGGCCCGGTGGAGTCCCACGTTGAGGCGATACGGGAGGGAGTGACCGGCTTTATCGCACGCAGTCCCTTGGACTGGGTGCGGGCGATAAGGCAGTTGGGCGCGTCGGCCGAATTAAGGAAGAGCGTGGGCCTGAACGCGGCGCGTTATGTTAAGGAGAATTTTTCGGAAAAAATATTTACGAGCAGATATCTGAAAATTATTAACAGCCTGTGACTTTTACAATACGCCGGCCCTGACCGGCCAGCCAGGCGTTCAAGGACCGAGCTTTCATATGAACCTGAAACAGAATGTAAAGGAACTAGCCATAAAAGCCGGGGTGAACCGTGCCATAGTTTTTGCGGTGTTTACTTACAGCTGGTCCATCCTGGCCGGTCCCCTAAGCGTTTTCCTGATAATAACCTTTCTGACGCCTTCAGAACAGGGCTATTATTACACGTTTTACGGCGTTCTTGCTCTGGCGAACATGCTGGAACTTGGAGCCGGGTCCGTATTTCAGCTTATGGCGGGGCATATCTGGGCGAAACTGGGCCTGGACGATAAAAACGGCATTATCGGCGATGACGATGAAAAATGCAAGCTGGCGGAGATATTGCGCATAGCGTATAAATGGTTCTTCTGGGCGGGGACAGCGGCATTCTCTTCGGTAGCGATAGGCGGGATATTTTTTTTCAACTCCAAGGCCCTGACCCCGGCCGGAGTAAATTCAGCCTGGCTCGCTTTTTGTCTTGCCGGGTTCCTGAATTTTTTTGTGACCCCGGCGCTTTACATCCTTGACGGCTGCGGCCAATTGCATGCCACCAGCAAATACCGGCTTATGCAGGCGGCGGTAAGCAGCATGGTTACCTGGACGGCTATTTTGTGCGGCGTCGGGCTATGGGCTCCGGCTGCCGCTTCAGCGGCCTCATTTGCGCTTATCGTTTCAATTCTGCTCGCTAAGTACGGGAAATTTTTCGCCGCGCTCCTGCGAATGAAAACCAGGGGGCTTATAGACTGGAAAACGAGGATCTGGCCGCTGCAGTGGCGGCTCGCCGTCAGTGTGTCGTCCGGCTATTTCACGATGTCGTTTGTCACCCCGGTATTGTTTTATTTCTGCGGCCCTGTTGTGGCCGGACAAATGGGCGTGGCCGGCACAATAACGACCGCCCTGATCAATATTCCTCTTAATTGGGTGCGGTGCAGGATACCCGAGTTCAGCTGGCTTATAGCAAAAAGACAATTCGCGGAGTTAAACGGGTTATTCCGGAGAGCATTCAGGCAAATGGCATTGGTCGCTTTGACGCTCCTGCTGCCTGTGGTAATTTTACTGGCTGGGCTTCATTATATTCATCATCCCTGGGTCCTAAGGCTACCGGCGACGCTTCCGCTGGGCCTGTTTATGTTGGCGGCATTGTTCCAACTTCCCGTGGCCGCGATGGCCTGTTACCTCAGGGCGTACCGTCACGAACCCTACATGCATCTTAATTTGGGTATAGGCTTGGCCTACGCGGCTTTGGTCCCCTTAACGGCCAAGTATTCCGGATTTTCCGCGGTAGCCGCTTCGTCGGCGCTGATATCGCTGGCCGCCGCTTTGCCGGCGGCCAACATCTTCTTTAAAAAACGCGCCAAATGGCAGAAGGAATGATCTGCCCGGCTGAATTCAGCCGGCGGCGGAAAATGCAAGAACGGTGTACCCATAACCGGCTGGAGCGATCGTGTTTGACCGGGTGTTTAATTGTATGGTGACGCGCCGGGAATAAAAAAGCCGCTAAGCAAGTTGCATAAGTGTTTGAGGAGTTAATGCCGGTAATTTTTTCATCAGCGGTAAGCAGTTCGGCGGCAAAGACCGGAACCCGAGTAAGATCGCGGGAGAACGTAATGGCAGAATTCAATTGTTATGTTTGCGGCTCCGACAAAGTCGGATTCCTTAAGAATGTAGATGTGTTTGCCGCTTATAGATGCCGCAATTGCGGGTTAATATGGATCGGTGACGTGAAAAAAGAGAAATTGGAAAATTTTTATAACGAGAAATACTATAACAACAGCACTAAAATTGGATACCAGAATTATCTGGCGGACGAAATCAATCACAGGGCGAATGCGGTTAATTTACTGGAAACCGTAAGCAAAACAATAAAACTGAAAGGATTAAAAATCCTGGATGTTGGCTGCGCGCACGGTTTCCTGCTCGATGAGGCGCGCAAGAGAGAATGCGAAGTTTTCGGGGTGGAATTGAGCAAATGCGCATATGAATATGCGAAAAACAAATTAAAATTAAACGTGTTTAACTCTGAATTGAATTATGACTTGTTTGCGGCCGACTATTTTGATGTGGTGTTTTTGGTGGGCACCATAGAGCATTTGCGGGACCCCGATGCGGTAATTGACAAAATCAAGAGGATTATCAAGAAAAACGGTTTATTAGTCATCACAACAATAAACACCGGCGGGTTGTTGCCGCTTTTTTCGATAAAACCGCCGGAGCATTTATTTTATTTCAACAAAGAAAATCTTTTATTCATGTTGGGCAAATACGGCTTTAAAGAAACATATAGCTCAGCCCACTACAGCAATTACTTTCTTTATGACATATTCCACCGGTTAAAAGAATTCACGTCGCTGAATATTTTTCAGATCGGTTCCGGTTTTTTTAAAAAAAATCATCCACGCCTGCGGTTTAAAATCCCCACTAATGAGATGTTATTGATAGTGAAGAAGTCGTGAACAGCATTGGCCGTGCCGGCGGCGCGGTCAGGTAATCTGAAAGGGGAGCATACAACCGGCAGGAAGCGCCGCTTTCGCGCTATTTTAGCGGCGGCGGCTTTGCCGCGGCTTCGCCAGTGTTTGGTTCCCGGCCGCGAAACAGGGCCAGCCGGTGCTCCCTCAAAAAGGCAACCCGGTCACGGATATTGCCAGGCGCATATATCCTAGCTTTAATCCGCTCTTCATTATAGTCCCCGGCCAGCAAGGCATTCCCGATGCTCGTCAGTTCATCCTTACTCACTTTTCCCCAAAACCACTTTTGCTTTGTCACGCTTATTTGCAGCGCAAAAAAACCAATCAAGCAAACATATTGCAGGACTTTGTTTCGCGCAATATTTGACAAAAGTCCGGAATACACCTGCATAAATGATTGCGCAGCGATCGGAGTCAACACAATTAGAGCAATCCATAAAAGATTTGACTGTGTGACATAGCGTGGCGCCGTTGCCTGGGCAATGCCAAACCCCACCCTTCCAATAGTTACAAGAATCGCGCTGGCAATGCTAAAAAAAGCCAATGCGAACCAGGGAAAGAGCTGCAATAAAGCCACCGGATTTTTTTGCGTCGCCATGTATGCATGATACGCCACAAAAATGGAAGCCGTGAGGCAAAATAAACCAAAAAAGCCGATAAGTGCGGCAAATCTCTCAAAGGGCAAAAGAGGACTGCCTAAAAAAACAAAGAAATATCCGGCGGCCTGCAACGGATGATGCACGGCTAACAGAAGCGAAGGGCGCTGGGGTGGCTTTTGAAAGTTCCATAGATAACTTGCCGCTACCAGGCCGGAAATTGCGCACCATGCTGTAAGGGCGGCCTTTTTCCTGCTAAGCGGGCGCACACACAAAATCAGGAATCCGATGATCCAAAAAAGCAGGCCGTTGGCATACGAGTAGGTCGCAATTATGCCGGCCGCTATGGCGAATAAAAACTTTTTCAAGTCGAATGTCGGCGAGGAAAGAAAAATAACTCCTGCGATAGAAGATAAAATGCATAAAAACGGGCCTATTTGCGCGCAGAACCAATTATCGCTCTGCGCCACAGAGAAAACAAAGACCGACACAAAAAAATATATTGCGCTGGCTTGCACCTTGAAGAATATTTCCATTTTTCTTATCTGGTAGAAAAGAATCGTGCAGACAAGAATGCCCATGAACAAATTGGCTGCGACTTCACAGTAAAGATTCCAATGGGTGATTGCCGCCATGAGCACCACAATCAGCCTAGGAAAGAAAACCCGATGGTCAGCGTACTGAGTAATAAAATCCCGCAATGTTAAACTGCCGGCATACCATTTTTCCAGCAACGGAACCAGCGCCCATTGGTCCGAAACCGGCAAATTCGAAGTGGTGGATATAAGAAAAACGCACAGGACTATAAAAGGGACAGAGGCCAAAATCACATAGCGATATTTTCCCATTGTACGCTCCTTTCCCCCCGGTCAGATAACCGCGATGTAAGCACTTATTTCATAATATCTCGCCGGTTCTTCCCAGCAGCAGCTTTTTCATAAATATAAGTATCTGCGCCATATATAAGACGGTGGGTTTTCCGAGATAATAGCGGTCCCCCCGGTTAATTACCTGTGAGTTGTTTATCAGCCGGCGAAACCGTACGGCTAAAATGGTTTTTGCGTTGTATTTTGAAAGCAGCTCCTTTTCGGAAAGCCCCTGCGGCATTGCGTCATTGATTTCACGCAGTATCCTTATTCTTCGCGCTGTTTCACCAAGGTTTATGAAATGGAAATAGCAGTAACTTAAAACGCCGTAGGTAATAACCCCCGTCAACATTTCCGCTGATAAACCATTTCGCAACGTATAGACACCCAATCCCGCTAAAAACCCCACATAAACCGATTTAAGCAGGGATTTGCTGATGCGGCATATTAATATCTGCGTTATGCAGTTAGCAGCAAGCGCCAGAACGGGTGAAAGTGCCTGCAGCATTGTCATTTAGCCGCCCTTCCCCAGCCCAAGGATTTTGCGGTAGAGTATAAAAATTTCAGCAAATATTTTTCCTTTTGCGGTTAAAATATATCTTTCTTCTCTTATAAATACCATTTTGTCGATTATTAAGTCCCTAAGGCGCGGTTTTACAAGGATATCGTTGTTAAGCATATTAAAAAATTCTTCTGTTTGTATGCCTTTTTCTCTGGCATCAGCTATTATTTTCATCATAACCAGAGTGGGGCTATCAGCCTCTATGCCGGAGTAGGTTATCATGTAGGCCAAAACAAAAGAGGCTACATATAAAGCCACGGAGATATATTCAGCGGGAGTATCAGGCGCCTTAACGCCCAAAATAGTCAGGAAGGGGAAAATAACAAAAACCGCAAGTGATGCCGCAAGCCCGGAAAACATAATAATAAGAATAGTCTTGGTCTGGCGAGCAGGCAATTTTACTTTCCATGCCAGAAAATGAAGCAGGAAAAAGGAAAAGAATATCAGGTTCCCCCATAAAAGAGTTTTCATTATTTATATTTTAGGGCAACGCTTTTTTATCACATAGTCCACCACCGAGTGGCAGAATGCCGAATGGGCGGTCTCCACCACCCCGTAAACCGAGGATGCGACGTAGAAATTCAGTCTTCCCATTGAGCGCAGCGGATTGTCCGGCGCGAAGCCGGAAAAAGTCACCAGCACGCAGCCCTTCTTAAGCGCGGCCCCGCAGGCCTTTAGGATGTTGGGGGATCTGCCGGAGCTGCTTATCGCGACGAACACGTCTCCCTTTTCGGCGTAACTCTCCGTGGGCGCCGAGAAGACGCTCTCGTATCCAAGGTCGTTGGAAAGACAGGTCAGCAGGGAAGGCTCGTTGAAACAGAGCGTTTTCACCCCGCCGTTTTTCCACAGGTCGGCAGCCATATGCCCCGCGATGGAGGCGCTGCCGCCGTTGCCTATATAGATGACCTTCCCGGAATTGGCTGCACATTTAACGACCTCTTCGTAAAAACAGGATATCCCTTCTCCCAGCGGCATTTTTTCCCCTCCCTCCGTGCACTGGCCGTTTTTCAGCCCATCCCAGATTGAATCAAGAAACACGTCCGCAAAGTTTTTCATATTCTCCCCGTTTGCCTACCGCCTCATATAAAATTCAAATTCAGGCCCCCCGCCGCTTAAGGGTTTGGGAATCCTCGGTATAGGAAACAGCGGCGTGCTTTTTTAAATACTGGTCTTTCACAAGCCGCGAGTATCCCTTTATCACCTGCAGCAAAGATGGAAAACTCACTGCCTTAGAAACACCACTCTTCCTCAGGCCCAGGCGATACGGAACCTCGGCAAAAAGGTAGCCGCCTTTAACCAGGCGTATAAGAATATCCGTCTGGAAAAAGAAGCCGGTGCTCCTGCACGGAAGTTCCTTAAGTATGGATTTCCGGTAAAGCACAGTGCCGTTGGTATAATTGAAATACACCAGGAAGGTGGTGTTGATGATAAAGCGGTAGGCGAGGGAAAGGGCGTTACGGAACAGCGAGCGCACCTCTTTGTTGTAGAGGAAAGGGATGACCACGTCCACGTGCTCCAACAGGCGGTAATAGCGGAAAATCTCCCAGGGGTCGTTCTCGTTGTCTCCCGGAAGCAGAACTACCACATCACCAGAGGCTTTGTCCACACCGTCCCAGAAAGAAGCCCCTATGCCCTGCGGCGTCTTGTGGTCCAGCAGGAGCACCCGCTTGTTCGCGGCTGCAGCCTTACACATAAACGCCGGGGTATCATCGGTACTGCCATCGTTTATAACTATCAACTCTCCGTTTATCCCCGTGCTGTCAAATGCGGCAAGGGTGTTTGTGATCGCCGCCTCTATATTTTTGGCCTCGTTAAGAGCCGGCATCAACACCGAAATTTTCATACCTTTATCTACCATCATCGCCCCCCTCGCAGTTTATGGCATCAGAACCGGCTTCTTTGAATAAAACCACAATAATCCTTTCATCCGCAGTAACGGGGCTGGCCGTGGGATATCCCAGCTGAACCATGTCCGCAAAATCACCACATAAAAACCGACAGAGACGTTCTAAAATTTCAGATTCCGTTTCAATTCTTCCCTGTCCAGAAGCGGCGCCAGATCTTCCAGGGGTTTTCCAAACACCAGCTTGGGCAGGAGCGGCTCATTGTTTTTCAATTTGATAGAGCAAAACACCGGTTTTTTCGACGCTAAAACACGCCGTATTTTCCCGGCCATTTTCCTGTGATCTTTAATTTCAACGGTTTCATAACCGTATGCCTGCGCAATCTTAACGAGATCGGGGAAACCCAGCGAACTACTGTCCGAAGCCACAAAACGCGACTCCAGCCAGGTGGCCTGGGTTTGCTTCATGATGCCGTATTCCCCGTTGTTAATGACGAATATTTTTATGGGGAGCTTATTGAAAAGCACGGTTTCCAGCTCCTGAATATTCATATTCAACCCACCGTCTCCGGTAATGCATACCACCTGTTTATCAGGCGCGGCGAATTGAGCGCCGATACTTGCGGGCAACGCATAACCCATAGGAGAGTGATTGAAGGCGCTGAACAGCAATTGCGGTCGCAGGATCTGATATGCCTGCATTGTCCAGATTAACGTCCCGCCCGCGTCCGTAATAATAATATCGCCAGTTCCGGTCACCTTTGACAACTCGGTCATGAAAACATACGGATTTACGCTTTCTTCCCGTTTGTAGTATTCAGGGTCGCATACGGGATAGCGTTTTCTCCATTGCTGTATCCTGGCCTTCCATTTTGAGATGTCCCCGGTTTCTATAGCGGCTGATTCCAGTTTCTTTAAAAACATCCTAAGATCGGCATGCACCGCAAGGTCAAGGTCTACCCCGTTATTTTTGTCGAGCTCACCGGCATCAATGTCAATCATTATTTTTTTTGCTTTTGGGGCAAATGTGGAAGGTTTACCCCCTGTTTCATGGGTATCCATCCGTGAGCCAAAACTAACAATAAGATCCGCCGTCTGTACCGCGAAGTTGCCATACCTGCTTGACGATATACCGAAATTTCCCACAAGGTCCGGATCGTCTTCAAGGAATATGTCCTTTGCCGCCCAGGTAGCCGCAAACGGTATTCCCCACTTGCGCAGCAGCGACTTCATCAGGACTTCTGTTTTACTTATTTTTACCCCACCGCCTACAATAATTAACGGACGCTCGGCGGCCTTGATCATTTCCCGCAGCCGGCCGATCGCTTTCCAGTAATCGGTATTGTCCAGTGTTTTTTCCGGAACAAACGATTCCAGTTTGTCCGGGTCGATATCCACTCTTTGCAGGTCGTCAGGCAGATCAAGGATAACCGGCCCGGGCCGCCCTTCTTTCGCCATATAAACAAGTTTTTCAAGCTCATAGCGGATCCGTTTTGCGTCAATCACAAGCACCGCATACTTAGTGAACGTTTCCGTTATTTTTACCACATCCATCTCCTGGAAACCAAGCTGCCTGACGCTGCGGTTCCCCCTCAAATGATCCACCGGGGGTGCTCCGGCTATAAAAAGCACCGGGATAGAATTATAATAAGCGCAGGCTATCCCCTGCAGCAGGTTGATCACGCCTGGGCCGCTTGTGGCTATTGCTACTCCCAGGTTTCCGCTTACGCGCGAATACGCTTCGGCGGCTATTGCGGCGCCCTGCTCATTTTCGCACGGAATTATTTTTACCCCGGGATGCCTGTCGATGCTGTCGAGCAGATGCACAACTACCCCGCCGTTGCCTACGAACACATGCTTTACTTCTTTCGATAAAAATTCTGCGACGTAATCTGTTAATTTCACTGGGGCTCCTGCTTTTATATAAAATTCACATGCTGCGGGACGGCGCCCTCCGGCTTTTTCAATTCAATCAGCCCTTTTTTATAACTATCCAGGACCTCATTGCTTTTATGCTGGAGGCAGAGGCACGCGCACATACTTTTTGCGTCAAACCTCTCCGAGGCCAATTCCGCCATAACTTCCCAATAGCGATCACTGAAAACTATGTCTTTAAACCGTGATTCAACAAAATTCCCTATGTGATATTTTTTGTATTTTTCATTAAACAGACCGCCGCAGGGCGCGACAAGGCCGGAACCGGATATCTGCAAATGGAAAGGGGGACCGTAGCAGCGGGAATAATCTCTTTTTCCTTCCGCTTCTATCTTTGACCATTTCACTTGGACTAAGTATTCTTCATTTGAGAATTTTTCAGCTTCCTTAAGGTTAGCATACATTTTCTTATAACCACCATAATCTATCCCGAATGAACCGGCCTCATCATCCGAACAATGTTTTATAACCAGGTAGTCCGGTTGCAATTGTTCTCCCAGTTTGGCAAGCGGCACTATCTGATCTTCATATTCCGGCATCAGAACCATCTGCATGCCAATTGTAACATCAAGCTTTTCCGCTTTTTTTATTTCCATCGCGTCCCGGATATTCTGTATCACCTGGTGATACCACGCCTCGGGCACACCATGTATCTGCGCATAGCGTTCTGGCTCGGCCGCTGTAATATTAAAACGCAAATAGGTTAGCGCGGGGAGAATTTTTTTAAGAATATTCTTTCGCAGAAGATACCCATTTGACCCCATGGCCATCGATATCCCCTTTTGACGGCCATAAATGATGCTGTCGGAGCAAATCGGATTCATTGTGCTCTCACCGTCACTGACGAGACTGATACCCCTCACGCCCATTTTACTGCAATCGTCCAGAAAATTCCGCATTACATTCATTGTTATAGGATACCGCTTATTTTCCTGCAACTGGCTAAAACAATATTCACATTTATAATTACAACTCCTGGTCAGGGCCATATCTATGGTGATCGGCGCAAACCGTTTACCGTTTCTCCATGCCTCCAGCCTGTCCTGATGCCATAGTATCTTTGACCCATCCAGTATAAGTTTCCCTTTAGCGTCCATAACGGGGATATCCTTAAATACCGCTTACCCTTCTCATATGGCCGGAAAACCCAAAACTATCCGGCACGCGGCAGCCGTCATATAAAGCTGGCATGCTCCACGGGGTTTTTCAGCTGCCACAGGTAGCGGTTAATCTCGTCCATGCGGCAGTTCACGCGGCAGACCGTTGCGTCCATCCTGCGCACGTACTCCAGGGACTTTCGGCGCTTCCCGCCTTCCCATATCTGTTTGAAGGTCTTTTCGTTTATGTTGCCGTAGCGGAATTTCTCGTTGCCCAGGAACATGCTGCAGCCCCAGACATTGCCGCCTGCGTCTATGTATGACCAGAAAGGCAGCGCCAGGCAGCGGTTGTAGGGCCGGCAACCCTCGTCCCATTTCCGCATGGTGTTCAGCCTGAAGATCACGGAGAAGCCCGGGCGGTTAACTTTTTCCAGGTCAGCCGCCAGCCTCTCGTAATCGGCGTAGCGGATCTTCCTGTACTTATCCGTTATGCTCTGCGGGTGCTGGGAATAGGGCTTTATTACCAGGTAATTCATGCCGGCGTCCCTGGCCTTCCGGGCCAACTCCCCGGCCTCGTGGGCGTTCTCGGGCAGCAGCACCATTTGCATACCCAGCGCGCAGGCATAGCCCTTCTTTTTTTTCAGCGCGGCCGCGTAGCCCATGTTGGCGAAAACTGTCCTGAAGTCCGCCGGGCTGCACCGGTGTATCTGCGCGTAGGTCACCGGGTTTCCGCCGTTTATGCTCACCTTTATCCAGGAGGTGGTCGGCAGCACCCTGTCGATTATGGCGGGCTTCATCAGCGTCGCGTTGGTGGTAAAAGAGGTGTCTATGCCGCACTTGTTGGCGTGCACGGAGATCTCGGCCATGTCCGGGTGCAGGAAAGGTTCCCCCTCCCCGGCGAACATCACGCTCTTCAGACCCAGGCCCGCCATTTCTTTCAGGCGGGTTTTCAGTATCTTGGTATCCAGGAAGCGCGGTCTGTACTCCATAAAGTCCAAAGCGCAGTAGGTGCAGCGGTGGTTGCAGGCGCCGGACGGGGAGATCTCGGAGTAAATGGGGTAGATGTCCTTATGTTTCAGCCAGTCGCTTACGCGTTCCGGGTGGAAAATAAGCTTGTGCGTGTCTATGCGGTATTTATCCATAACCTGTGTTGGCGCCGTATCAAGGGCTATGCCCATCAGACAGCCATATCACTTCAGCAGCGTGGTAATAAATTTATAAAGCTCCACCGGCTCAATGGAGGAGCGGTTGCAGACGATGCCCACCTTTATGGCGGCCACGGCGTTGCCCACGAAGCCGACCAGATCCATCTCGCAGCCCGAAGCCGCCAGCGGTGCTGTGAGAGACAGGTACGCGTCACCGGCGCCCACGCGGTCCACTATCTTGCTGCTGAAAATCGGGCATTCGGAGTAGCCCCGCCGCTTGTCATAATTGACCGAGCCCATATGGCCGCGCGTGATGGAGGCGCGCCCGCTCTTAAGATGTTCGGCCAGTTTTTTTATTATGCCCTTGATCTCACCGTACTTGTTGTGGGCGGCCAGCCGCACTTCCGGCTCGTCTATGCAAAGATAATCGGCCCTGCCGTACTTGGTTATCAGGTTATATCCCATGTTGGCGCTGTTGGACTGCGCGTTAATAGCCAGGAACTTCGCCTTTGACAGCGCGGCTGCTATGGGGCCGCTTATGAAGCCGTGTCCGAAATCGCTTACCAGCACCAGGTCGTACTTCCCGACGGACGCCTCCAGGTGGCGGCAGATCCGGCTTATGGTTTTATCCGGCAGGTTGTAGTCCTCAAGGAAGGAAACCTCGAAGAGCTTTGTAAGGAACACCGGGTCCACGAAGCGGCGTTTCACCACGGTGCAGGTGTCGCTGCGGTAAAAGAACTTATGCTTTATGTTGGGCTTGAGATGCTCCAGTATGTAGTCTTCCTTGGAGTCCACGCTGCCCAGACAGGTAACCAGATCGACCTTTTCGCAGAATCCGGCTATATGGTTGGCGCAGGCCAGCACCCCGCCGGCAAAGCGCTCTTCGCTGACGAACTTGGTGGAGATTATGTTGTCCTTGGGCGGCTTGCTCATTCCCTTGCAGTAGTGGTATTCGTCTATTATCGTGTCGCCTATAACCAGCACCTTCATCTTTTTAAGCCGCTTAAGGCTCTCGATCACGTCCCCGGCCGAATATTTTTTCTTGAAGCCCGCCAGGAACTCCTTGGTCTCGTCGGAAAAAACGCCGAAGAACTTATTCAGCAGCTCGGTAGAGCTGAAGGTTATCTCGTCGGTAAAGTGCAGTCTGCCGCCCACGGACTCAATGGCGTCTTTCTCGTGCAGGATGCCTCCCGTAAGGTCATCCTCCGGCGCGGCGTAGTCGGAACCTTTCACGTACACGCCGGGGCGTATGGCCTTTATGGTTTCAGCCGCGGTTTTCCATTTATTGATAGCGACATAGTCCACGACCGTGAGAGAAGCCAGCGTTTCGGCGCGCAGCACCTCGTTAAAAACCGGGCGGCCGGGGCCTTTGTTGACGTATTTGTCCGGGGTGATAGTTACCGCAAGGAAATCGCCCTCTTTTTTGGCGGCCTCAAGGTGCTTTATGTGCCCGGGATGCATCAGGTCGAACACTCCGTGGCAGAGCACCATGGTTTTACCTTTTTTCCTCAGTTCAGCCGCCTTACAGGTCAGTTCGGCCACCGACAGTATCTTGAAATTGTTGGACATTTTGTTTTGTCGCTCCCGGTTTAGCGTAGTTGCCGCTGCTTGCCCGGCGCCAGATATTTAAACCAGTCTCTGGTCGCTTCGGCTATGTTTTCGGGCGTCCACAGGGGCGCAGACCGCCAGTAATCGATGTTCTTCAATATTTCCCTCACTCCATCCTGAAATGACACCTTCGCGCGCCAGTTCAGAGCCCCGGCGATCTTCCCGGTGTCGGCAAAGGTGCGGTCCGGCTCGCCCGGGCGCTTGGGAATATGGGTAACCTCGCCGCCCAGCAGCTTCACAAGTTCGTTCACGCTGTAAGTGCCGCCGGAGCCCACATTGAAAACCTCGTTGTAAACCGGGGACTCGGAAGCCGTAAAGAAAGCGTCAGCTACATCGGTGACATAAGTAAAATCCCTGGTCTGGCTCCCGTCCCCCACCACCGTAAAAGGCTTATTGTTAAGCTTTTGCGCAAGGAAAACTCCGAATACCGCCCCGTAGGTCCCGGACGTCCGGGAGCGCGTGCCGTATACGTTAAAAAGCCTGAGCGAGATCACCGGTATTTTATACACCTGGCCCCAGTGCAGCGCGGTCTGTTCGCCCAGGAACTTGGTAAGTGCGTAGGGATACTGGGGGCGTATCCCGGCGGTTTCCTTTGTGGGATACTCGTCCGGTATGCCGTAGCAGGAAGAGGACGCCGTGTAAACCACCTTTTTAACACCGCAAAGTCGCGCAGCTTCCATCACGCACATGGTCCCGTTCACGTTGGAGCGGTAGTATTCCACCGGGTTCACTATGGAAGGCACTATGTCGGCCAGAGCCGCCAAATGGAAAACTCTGTCCGCCCCGGCAAAAATGGCCTTGAGCGCCTGCAGGTCGTTTATGTCCTGCTGTATAACTTCCAGATCAGGGTTGCCCCTGTGGTGTTCAAGGTTGTCCGGCCGGCCGGTGGAAAAATTATCAATTACAGTGACCTTATGGCCCGCTTTCAAGAGCCTGTCGGTTACGTGGCTGCCTATAAACCCGGCGCCGCCGGTTACAATGCTGCGTATTCTCATATAACTCCCCCGATATTATATCAATAATATTTTATTTGGCGGGTAGAAGGTAACACAGCATTGCCTTTTTGCAGGGAGCGGAAATAACTTCGCCAATGAGAGGGATGCGCCAAAAGGCTTTTACAGGTAAAAATTACTGAAGTCAGGGCATTACTGCGGAACCCGGGCCGGTTTTGCGGGACAAGCGGCGCAGCCCCTCATACAGGGCCACGCCGGCGGACGTGGAAAGATTAAGGGAGCGGGTATGCTCTGAAACCATGGGTATCCGGTAGAGGCTGTTTTTGTATTTTTCATAATACTCAAGCGGCAGGCCGGCGCCCTCGCTGCCGAAAACCAGGCAGGAATCTTCGCGGTAGGGCGCCTGCCAGTAAGTTTTTTCCCCTTTTGTGGAAAAAAAAAGCAAGGATGGGTTATCGCGGAGGGTTTTTATGAAATCCTCAAAAGAGGGATGCACCGAATACTTCAGGTACTGCCAGTAATCCAGCCCGGAGCGCCTTATTTCTTTCGAATTTATTTTAAAGCCGAGCTTGCCCACGAAAACAAGTTCCGTGCCGGTGGCCACGCAGGTGCGGCCGATATTGCCGGCATTCCAAGGTATGTCGGGGTTGATAAGGACGATTTTCATAAAAAAGCGTGGGCTGTCGTTAGTTGCTGGTTGTTAATTGTCGGTCGATTAGGAACGGGATACTTTTACCACGAACAACTATCAACAAACAACCAACAACTATATTTTGAAGTCGTCCGCGAACTGCTTGTGCCAGAGTTCAAGCATCAGCAGGGTCCACAGCCGGTAGCCGTGGTCGCGCACTCCGCGCTGGTGCTCGTCCCACAGGCGGAACAATTCTTCTTTTTTGAAATAGCCGCGCCCCAGGGCCTTTTGCGAAAGGCACGCGCCGGCCCAGTAATCTTTAAGTTCGCCCCGGAACCAGGGCCCCACCGGAATGCCGAAGCCCATTTTACCGCGCTTATAAATGGCCGGGGGCAGCATGTCTCTGAAAGTCTCTTTCAGCAGCCACTTGGTCTTCCCGAGGCCCCTCAGCTTCATGTTCCCGGGCAGAGTGAAAGCGAATTCCAGCACCTTGTGATCCAAAAAAGGCGAGCGCGTCTCAAGCGAATTTGCCATGGAGGCGATGTCCATTTTGGTCATCAGGCACTCCGGCAGGTAAGAATGCAGGTCGGTGTACATCAGGCGGTTGGCCAGGTCATGCCCCTCGGCCTTGTTGTAAAGCGCGCCGATATAGCGGCCCGCGTAATCCAGATCCGGGCCCGCCAGATTTTTAAACTCGTTCGAGAGCAGGGCGTTTTTCTCTTCAAGCTTGAACATTGACACCGTGGAAAGATAGGTATGCGCCATATCGCTCTGCGCGGCGGCCTGCAAGAATTTGCGGCCGCGCCATACCACATTGAACGGCGCGGTTTTTTCCGGGAAGGGCCCGGTAAGGGCCAGCGCCGCTTTCCTTAAAGGAGCGGGCAGGGCCCTGAAATAGGAGGCAAGTTTAAAAGCCACATAGCGCAGATAGCCGCCGAAGGCCTCGTCGCCGCCGTCGCCGTTCAAGGCCACCGTAACTTCTTTCCTGGTTTCGCGTGAGACTAAATAGGAAGGCAGGGCGCTGGAGTCGGCGTAAGGCTCGCCGTAGTGCCAGACGATTTTTTCAAGCAGATCCGCCATTTTAGCTTCCACCACAAATTCGGTGTGCCTGGTGCCGTACATTTGCGCCACCTGGCGCGCGTAGCCGAGCTCCGAAAATTTTTCCTCTTTAAACCCTATGGCGAAAGTCTTTACCGGGGAGGGCGAATACCTGGCCATGAGGGCGGTGACAACGGAGGAATCTATCCCGCCCGACAAAAAAGCGCCCAGAGGAACCTCTGAAATAAGCCTTATTTTAACCGCCTCGGCCAGCTCCGAATAAAGCCTCTCTTTAAGCTCGCCAAGGGGCACGGAGGAGAGTTTTTTCCCTTCAAGCGGCAGGTCCCAGTATTTTTCCGTCCGCGCGCGGCCGTTTTCAAAAACAAGTACGGAGGCCGGCTCAAGTTTGTGTATGCCTTTAAACACGCTGAGCGGGCTTGGAATATACTGCAGGGTAAGATACGCGTCTATGGCCGCGGGATTTATCTCCCTGGGTAATTCTTTAACGGCCAGCAGCGCGCGCACTTCCGAGGCAAACGCCAGGAACGAAGGAGTGAGCGAATAAAACAGCGGCTTCTTGCCCACCCGGTCGCGCGCTAAAACCAGCCGCTTTCTTTTAGTGTCCCAGATGGCTATGGCGAACATTCCCCGCAGGTATTTGGGGAACTCCAGCCCTTTTTCTTCGTAGAGATGGACTATGGTTTCGGTGTCCGATTTTGTACTAAATTTGTGGCCCCTGGCAAGCAGTTCGCTCCTCAGCTCCTGAAAATTATAGATCTCCCCGTTAAACACTATCCAGGCGGAGCCGTCCTCGTTCGAGATGGGCTGATGGCCGGTGGACAGGTCTATTATGGAGAGCCTCCGCATTGCGAGCCCCATCCCCCCGGAGGCGTAATAGCCCTCGTCATCCGGCCCCCTGTGGACCAGAAGGTCGTTCATTTTTTTGAGCTCTTCTTTTGACACCGGCTCAAGCGTACCGTAATTATATTTTCCGCAAATTCCGCACATAGTTAGTGTAGAGTTGAGAGTGTAGAGTGGATAGAAACCAGTAAATATTTTTGAAGGCTCTGCTTTATTACCCTACACTATCCACTATCGACTCTCAACCTCCTCCGTATATTTCTATCAGCTCATCGGCTACTCTTGCCATGGAATATTTTTCCACGGCCGTAAGCCTTGCCCGCCCGCCCATTTTTACCGACAGGCTGCGGTCGGCGATATGGCGGCGCAGGCATTGCTTTATTTCCTGGCGGTTGAGCGGATCAAAAAGACAGCCGCTTTCCCCGTCAACCACCGCGTCTATGGCCCCGCCGACCCGGCTTGCCATTATGGCCGCGCCGCAGGACATGGCCTCGAGCATGGAATTTGACAAGCCCTCTGAAATGGACGGCAGAACAAAAACATCCGCCGCCCTGTAATAGGGCAGCAGGTCGTCTTTTGGGCCGGTGAGCGTAACGCTTTGCCCCACCTCAAGCTTTGAGATCGCCGTCTTCAGGTTTTCTTCCTCCGGCCCGCTGCCGACTATCACAAGGCGTATTTTGGGTCTTGCCAGTTCCTCCGCGAACAATTCAGCCCAGACTTCAATAAATTCCTTCACACGTTTTTCCGGCGAAAGCCGCCCGACAAACAAAAACATGACATCGTTCTCAAAGCCCACGGCGGCTTTGGCGCTTATTTTTTCGTGATACAGGGGCGGCGTGTATTTACCGGTATCGACTCCGTTGCGGAATTGCCGCAGTTTTAAGCCGCGGAACTCCCGGCTGTTTTTAAGCCATTCGTAAACCCCGCCGTTCATCACAAGCAATTCCGGTCTGGCCAGTGAAAAGAACCTGAGCTTCAGCCGCCCCAAAAAAGTTTTCCGGGACAGCGTTATTTCGTCCACCCCCCTGCCTCCGCCAAGTTTGACCACGGTCTTTTTGCCGGTAAGGCGGCCCGCGAGCACGGCGGCCACGGCCGGTGAAGACGCCAGGTGCACATGCGCCGCGCCGTAAGCGGCGCGATTCAAGAGCATGTAAAAAAACACTCTCGTCATGAAAACGCAAGAGTCCAAAGCGCCGGAACCGAATGTTTTGAACCGCTTTATTTTTACTCCGTCAATGATTTCCCGCGCGGCCAAAGCTCCCGTCCGGCGCGTAATGACGGTAACATTAACACCTTTTTCCACCAGCGCCTTTGAAAGCTCAAAGGCCTGTTTCTCTGCTCCGCCAAGCACCGGATAAAAGGTCTGGCTTATCATCAGCACGGAATTAATCTTGTTTTCCATATGAACAGTCTTTTGATTTAAAATTCCAGATTCAAGATTTAAGATTGAAAGACGAAAAAAGAATATTGAATTTTAAATCCTAAATCTTCAGTTTCCTTGAATCTTAAATCTTAAATCTTGAATCTTGAATCTGGTTCGCTTCCTTACCTGAGAATTCGCCCCAAACCTTGCCGAGCGAGTGGCCCATCTGGTAAACAAAAAACACGCCCAGCAGGGTGACAATGATGTAGCCCAGCATATGCACGCAAGACGCGTAGGCGAAACCGACATCCTTCTGTATGCCCCAGGTTAACATTACTTTGACCATGGTAAACTCAAAATTGCCGAAATAGCCGGGCATGCCGGGCATGGACGCCGCCGCCGCGCCCGTGAACAACAATGCAATGCTCTTGAATATATCCAGGACGCCTCCAAGACCGAAAGCCCGGCCCATCCAGTAACAGTTGAGGGCGTCCAGGAACCATTGCAGAAAGGCTAAAACTAAAATAAGCGCGCCGCTCCTGAAAGAATGGAATCCCTTGACACCCATAGCCACGCGTTCAAATAGTCGCCGGATCCAGGGGAAACGGCCGAAAAATCCGTAGAACCACCTGTGCGCCACCAACTCATCGGCGAACACCAGCGCCGACATGGCGGCCAGCAGCCCCGCAAGCATGACCCACAGCCATTTCCCGTAATTCATTAATCCCCCGGTAATGCCGCCGAAGCGGGCCGCTGCCGCGAACATGATAAACAGCACAATAATGTCCAGCGCCCGTTCCACCAAAATGGTGGCGAAAACCGTCAGCACCGGGATATCGAATATTTTCGCGCCGAAGGTTCCCCTGGCTATTTCTCCCAGCCGTAAAGGCAGGATATTACTGAGCGCCAGCCCCGACGTTTCAAGCCGGAAAGCGTCCCACAGGCGCACCGGCTTTGAGGGATTGAGCAGCAGGCGCCAGCGCGCCGCGCGAAGAACCAGTTCAAGAAAAATGGTGAAAACGAACGGAATTAAAAACAGGACGTTGACCCTTGAGTAAATAGCAGGCAGGCTTGCGAAATCCACGCTTCTAAAAGCAAAGAACAGCAGCACGGCGCCCACCAGAAAACCGGCGATAATTGAAATTTTCGTTTTCATGATAAAAAAAACTGCGTTTTTTTTGCCATATGCTTTAAGCAATACGCCATAGGCTATAAGGAATTCCCTAAAAGCTTATAGCCTAAAGCATACGGCTTATAGCGCGGCTGCAACAGCCGCTTTACACCGCGTCTATGCTTTTAAGGAAAGCCTCTTCAGCGGACGGGCGGCCGAGGAATTTTTCTACCTGGCCGGCTTCGTCGTAACTGCGTCCGGGGGCCAGTATGAGCTCCCGGTACATGGCTCCAAGCTCAGGGTTCATAACGCCCTTTTCCTCAAAAACGGAGAACAGGTCCGCCGCTATGACTTCGGCCCACAGGTAACCGTAATAGCCGGCCTCATAACCGCCCATAAGGTGGCCGAAACTCGCCTGCGGATGGGTCTCGGGGCTCATCGGGATAAGGGAAATTTTCTTCATCAGCTTATCGTATAGCTTGGTGGTGTCAACTTTCCCCTTGGCGGTGTGATACCGCATGTCAAGGATGCTGAAAAACAGCTGGCGCAGGTAAACAAGCCCGGAATCCATGTTTTTGGCGGCTATAAGTTTTTTTATCAGCGCCTCGGGCAGTTTCTCCTCCGGATGTCTGTAATGCCCCGAAATCCTGCCAAGCACGGCGGGGCAGTAGGCCCAGTTTTCAAGCATTTTTGAAGGCACCTCGACAAAATCCCGCGACACGCTGGTGCCTGAGAATTTGCCGTATTTGGCCCTGGTGAAAATATTGTGCGTCACATGCCCGAATTCGTGGAACAGGGTGACCACATCGTCAAACTTCAACAGCGCGGGGGTATCTCCGGCCGGGGACGGAAAATTGGACACTATAGCCGCCGCCGGCAGCTCGTAGGAACCGTCTTCCAGTTCGTGGCCGTGCCGCACGCCGAAACAGGCCGCGTGTTTATACTTGCCCTCGCGCGGGAACAGGTCAAAATAAAAATAAGCGGCCGTGGAGCCGTCGGAGTTTTTGACCTCGTAGGCGCGCACGTCTTTGTGCCAGGCCGGCAGGGCGGCCGGAGCGAACCGCGCGCCGAAGACCTCCCCGAACACATCGAACATTCCGTTTATGACGGTTTCCAGCGGGAAATACTCCTTTATTTTCTCGTGATCGATGGAATATTTGGTTTTTTTAAGGAGATTATTGTAATAGCGCCATTCCCAGGAATGCAGCGTCTTTTCCTGGCCGCCCTTAAGCTTCACCCGGGCGCGCAGTTCTTTGCGGCCTTTCCTTTTAAGTTTTGCCCATGTCCGCTCCAAAAAATCCATTACGGCCGCGCTGTTCTTCGCCATGCGGTCGTCCAGCATATAGTCGGCGAAAGAGGCGTACCCCAGCAATTTTCCTATCTTTCTCCGCAGGAATATAGCGTCTTCCATCAGCTTTATATTCTTGTCCGAGCAGCGGTTATTGAACAGGAACTCCAGCCTCCTGCGGGTTTCGCCGTTTTCCGCGCAGTCCATGAAAGGCACATAGTCTGGATAATTCATGGTTATCAGATATTTTCCCGCCTCGGTCCTTTTCAGGCGCGCGGCATAGTCCTGCGGCATACCCTTAAACTCTTCCTCGCTCACTTCAAGCGTATCGGTCACTTCGCGCAAGTTACTGGAGAACTGAAGTTCCAGGCCTATCAGTTCCTTCATCATTTTCTTAACCCTGTTTTTCCTGCGGGGCTCAAGGCCCAGGCCGTTGCGCCTGAAATCCAGCAGCGTTTTCTCAAGAAGGCGGGCCTCCACCGGTTCAAGTTTCTCTCCGGCGGCGGCGTATTCGTTAAGCGCGCTAAAAACATCCTCGCGCGTCAAAAGGTCCACGGAATACCGGCTTATCTTGAGCTCAAGCTCCTGCGCCTCTTTGCGAAGTTCGGCGTTATCGGAGACATAGGCCAGCATTATGGGAGTTTGCACGGCCGAACCAAATTCATCGGTTGCGCGCTCAAAAGCCAAAATTGTATTTTTAAAGTTGCGCTGCGGACCGGGAATATTCACCAGAGCCTTAAGTTTCTCTTCAAGTTGTTTAATTGCGGTTTCAGAAAGGGTTTTGACCTGTTCGGGAGTGTATAAAAATTCCGGCGCTTTTGACATAGAACCTCCGTAGAGCTGTTTATTCATATTATATCAAAAGCCATGGAGAGCGACTGAAAGCCTTATTTGCCGCTTCCATACCCCCTGCTACCCGTGGCTACTCGCAGCTTCTTCCGGGACCAAAGACCTACTTTTAAACAGGCCTTAAAACCCTGGTTTCAGGGTCTTCCGCCCTATTTGAGCAGCTCTTTTACCCTTACACTATATATCTGAGCCGCAAATCTACCCGGAGGTTGAAATGAACAAGACCTTTAAACTGCTATCTGTGGCACTCTCCTCTCTTTTCCTGGGAGCGTCTGCTCTGAAGGCGCAGGACAACTTTGAGCTCAATGGTATAAGCGCGGGCGATATCCGCGCCATGGAAACCGGTAAAGGCATTTTTGATTTCATCAAGCCGGGCAAACCAGACGGCAAACCCGAGGCACTGAAAGAATGGACCGTAATGGTGTTCATGAACTCAAAGAACGACCTGAGCCAGAGCCAGCTTTTAGGCCTCTCCGGCAAATGGGCCGAGAAAGACTTGAACGAGATGAAAAAGGTGGGCACCACGGATAAGGTCAATGTGGTGGTGGAATACGGCACCACCGGCAAAGGCTCAAAGCGCATGCTGGTGGGTAAAAGCGGGCTCTTTTCCTCCGGCGAAACCATTTACAACCAGTATCCAGCCGCCGACATGGGCGACTATAAACGCGTCATAGAATTCGCTAAATGGGCCAAGACCACTTTCCCCGCCAGACACTATATGTTCATCCTCTGGAACCACGGCCTTGGCTGGATAGACCCTGTAATGAAAGACCACCCGGCAGGCAAGGGCGCTTCCAGGGGCATCCTGTTTGACGATGAGACCAAGAACTATGTGCGCACCCGCCAGCTTGGGGAGATCCTGCGCCAGACCGGCTATGTGGACGTGTTCGCCATGAACGCCTGCCTGATGCAGATGGCGGAAATTGATTACGAGGTCAAAGACAATGTCGGTCTGATAGTGGCTTCGGAAGAGACCATGCTGGCCTACGGGTTTGATTATCAGAAACTTCTCAATTTCATAAACGCCAACACCGCCGCCACAAACGAACAGATCAGCGACTTCTTCATTAATTGGGAAAAGGATTTTTACGCCAACGGAGCCAGCCTCATCGGCCCCGTTAACATACCGCTCAGTTCCATCACGGGCACCATTTCCACTGTGCGTCCCCAGGCCCTGAACGACCTGCCCCCCTACCTCAACGCGCTGGCCGGAGCGGCCATGCGGAACAACGAGACCGAGGCCGTAAAAACCGCCATAGACAAGGCCGTAAGGTTCTCAAGCCTGGACCCCAAGAACGACAAAAAGAAAACGATAGCGCCTTATGTGGACCTCTACGACTTCGCCCTTCTACTCGGCCAGAATTCAAAGACCCAGGAAACGCGCCAGGCGGCCGAAAACCTGATGACCTTCATAAAGTCCAAGCTGGTAATGCGCAGCATCGGGCTTAACAGCGACGCGGAAAACGGTTATGATTATACCCGGGTGGGCGGAGTGGCCATAAACATGACCATGAAAATAAAAACCGTTCCCCCGCAGCTGGACGCCGTCTTTGAAACCAAGTACGGCGAACTCGCCCTCTCCAAGGCCTCTGATTGGGATGAGTTTGTTGCGTGGACCGACGGCGTGTGGAGAAAATAAATTTCCAGGGCACGAACAAAAAAGTCCGGGTATTTACACCCCGGACTTTTTTTACTGTCCGACGCAATATTATTTTAAACTGTTTTCTTATGGACGGCTATCTGTTTAGCCACGAACTGCGGAACCAGCTTTGACACGTCCCCGCCGAAATGGGCGATGTCCCGCACCACGCTGGAAGACAGGTAAGCATAACGCTGGCTGGGCATAAAAAAAACCGTTTCCACCTTGCTGTACAGAGTGCGGTTGATAGCGGCCACCTGAAATTCGTATTCCAGGTCCGAAATGGCGCGCAGCCCCCTGATAACAACCTGCAGCTTCTTTTTTTTCAGATAATCCACAAGCAGCCCCTCAAAACATTCAATACTCACTTTTTTATTGTTTTTGAGCGCCTTTTTAAGCATTACAACCCGTTCAGGCACGGTGAAAAGCGGTTTTTTCGTACTGTGCACGAAAACGCTTACCACCAGGTGATCAAAAATTTTTGAGGCACGGTCTATGATGTCCAGGTGCCCGAAGGTTACAGGATCAAAGCTTCCGGGATACACGGCTGTTTTTTTTGCCATAGGTTCCTTTATTTCAAAACCAATTATACAAATTATTGTAGAATCGCTTTAGGGTTCGGCCCTTATCAGGCAATAAAAAGCCGGCAGTTGGCGTTATAAGTGTATGGAGTGCAGACAATAACGGCACTCGGACCGTTTCCAAAGGAGATAAATATGAAATCAAAGATTATGTTAATGGCGGCGGCCTTCGCTTTTGCCTTCGCTTTCGCGCTTAAAGCTGTAGCCGAAGACGGCCCATGCAAAGCTGACATGGAGAAATTCTGCCAGGGCATTAAACCGGGCGGAGGGCGTCTTATGGCCTGTCTGAAAGCCCATGAGGCCGAGCTTTCAGCCGGCTGCAAGGCCAGGGGCGGAGAGGTAAAAGAAAAGCTCTCCGGCCTGCGCGAGGCATGCAAAGCCGACCTGGAAAAGTTATGCAAGGATGTGAAGCCGGGAGAAGGCAGAATAATCAATTGCATCAGGGAGCACGAGGCCGAACTTTCAGCGGGCTGCAAGGACGCACTCGCAAAGGGCAAGGAAGAGATGATGAAGAAGAATCCCTGCATGGCCGATATGGAAAAGCTCTGCAAGGATGTGAAAGGCGAACGCGGCGAAAAGGCCAGATGCCTTAAAGAGCACGAAGCGGACCTTTCCCAGGCCTGTAAAGACAAACTGGCGGAAAAACGCACGGAATCCCGGAAAGACCACCCCTGCATGGCGGACGCGCAGAAATTTTGCCAGGGCATGAAGCCGGGCGACGGCAAGTTCTTGAACTGTTTGAAAGAGCATGAGGCAGAATTGTCGGCTGAATGCAAAGAGAAGATGGCCAAAGGAAAAGAAGAGGCGTTAAAGCGTTATCCCTGCATGGCCGACATGGAGAAATTCTGCAAAGATGTGAAGGGCGGCCGCGGCGAAAAGGCTAAATGCCTTAAAGAGCACGAAGCGGACCTTTCCCAGGCCTGCAAAGAGAAACAGGCTGAAATGAAGGGGAAAAGGCAGGAGAAAAGAGAGGAAAAGAAAGAAGAACCCAAACTTGCGGAACCAAAATAACTTCGCCAGTAAAAAAAGCGGCGTCCGCTTACAACGGACGCCGCTTTCATTTGATGTGTTTTTTATTTCCCCGGATGAAATACTTTTTCCACGGCTTTAATGAGCGGCACGCTTTTGCCGTCTTCTATCGCCTTTGAAACGAAAGCCAGTTCCGGCCCATCCAGCCTCAGGCCGTAAAGCACTCCATTTATGGCAAGCACCCAGCGGGGCTGTCCGGTTATCTGCGCGTCCGGCGTGAGGGAATAGTAATAAAGCCCGTCGGAACCCTGGCGCAGGGTAAGTATGCCATCGTTCATGGAAAGCGGCGCCATATTGCGCGCAACCGCATAAGTAACCGCATCGCCGAACGTAACCTGCGTTGAATTGGCGTAAAGCAGATCGAACAGCTCACTACTTGAGGTCTGCGCCGAACCGCCGCCGGGTCCGGTCAAAATAATGGTCCCGTTCTCCTCTTTTATCTTAAGCTCGCCGCCGGCGTATTTGAATGTTACGCCGTCTTTAAGCATGGTTTCATTCCAGGCCGAAGGCATGGCGGCCGAGCCTTTAAGCGAAACCTCGAAATAAACCTCCCAGTTATCGTCAAAGGACACGGCGGCAAGAAAAGTGTTTCCCTCGATGTCCAGGGCCTTGAAGGAGGCCGCGCGACCGGCCAAAATTTCCAGCAGCGGAATTCGTTGCAGTACCACAACAGGATTTTCTTTGACGCGGCTCGAGAATTCCAGATTTTCTTTGGAAAAAGAATCAAAGTTAAAAGCGGCCGCATTAAATGGAACCGCAAGCGCTAAAATTAAAAATATATATTTCATTGTGGAACTCCTGAATTTAGGCATAAGGCTTAAGCCCTCAGCCTTTCAAAAATTATATCACTTTATTTCCAAGCGTAATAAACAAAAACCGCCCCCCAAAACTTGGGAGGCGGTCTGTCAATAAAAGAGAAATTTATTATTTTCTCTTTTTGGCTTTTTTGCCGGCATTGACCATTTTGGCGCGGGCAACATCGCCGCCCTTGTCAACATAATAAAGGAAGCCGTCTTCTTTTTTAATGCCGACCTTGGTCACTTTCTGGGGCTTGCCGCCCTTTTTGCCGCCGCGGGCCATTTTGGCGCGTGACACGTCACCGGCTTTGTCTATGAAATAGAGGAAGCCTTCCTCTCTTTTTACTCCGACTTTCTGTACTTTTTCACCCATAGTGTGTCCCTCCTGAAATAGTTACTATAGGGAAAGTTTACATTATCTCGTCGGGAAATGCAACAAAAATATGCGATATAAAAAACATGCCACGGCGGGAAATTATTCCGCGCCGTGGCATTCCGGGCCATAAAGGCCCGCGAGACTGATTTAGGCTAGAACTTCAGCATGGCGCTTACGGAGCCCGCCATATCGCCGCCGGCGTTGCCGGCCTTCGCCTGAACCAGCGAAGCGGAAGCGTCAACGGTCAGAACCGCAAGCTTGAGCCCCGCTCCAAGGAAGTATTCATTGGTCTTCTGGTTCACCCCCTGAACGAGGTTCTTGAAGTCGGATTTCACGCCGCCGCGCGCGAACAGGAAGCCGGGAATAACCGCAACCTGGGCGCCAAGCCGGCCCAAAGCCTTCTTGGAATCCTGCAGGTTAGAGGTGACATAATCCAGGTCAACCGTCACGAGTTTTCCGAGAATCAGCGCGGCGCCCGCGGCGTAGGTTGGCGCGAACTTGGTCATGGTTTCTTTGCGGATCGGTGAAATCCAATTCCAAGTAGAGCCCGGGGGCACAAAGGTGTCCTGCCAGATCTGATTGCGCTTTATATCCACGCTGCCCTTGAAGTTTTTGGCGACGGCGCCAAGGCGCAGTACTCCCATATCCAGCAATGCGCCGGCATCCACTGTGTAGCCGTCAAAGTTCACTTTCTCTGTGTTAATGAAACGGTCGCAGCAGCCATAAGGAGTATAGAAACTGTTCCCGCCGCTGAATACACGCGTAATGTCGCCCTTGATGCTGTTGTAATTGGCGCCCACGGATAACCTGCCCAGCTTCATAGCCGCGGTCAGAGCATAAGTATTAAGCCCGGTAGTGTCCATTTTATTGCTTACTTGATCGTAAGCCATCGGGAAGCCGTCCGGAGCGTATATGCCACCCCACTGCATCCGTGAATACTTAATGTAAGAGCCGGGGTTTTCCTGGGGCTGTTTTTTGCTGATAGCGACCGCAAGAGGTCCGAGCTTCAGGGATGCTCCGGCATAAGTGGGGGTAAAAGTCCACTTGCTGGTTTTGGCACCCGCGGCATTAAGGGTAGTAGCGCGGTTGGCAATAGCCAAGGCCCCTACATTAAGATGGCCCAACTGGGTCAGGCCGGCCGGGTTGTATTCCACCGCTCCGCCCAGATCATCAGCGACGGCCGTAAAAGCGCCGCCCATGCCCATGGCTTTAGCCGAGCCGCCGGAATTCCACGGCAGATAGGCGTCAATATTTACATGGGTTGTCCCCGTAAATGTGCCGTGGTACCCGCCACCTCCGGTATATGAGCCCGCCACCGGGCCTGTATAAACGTAATCCCATGCGAATATCGGGCTGGCCGTTAAAGAAAGGCCTCCCAATAAAGCAATTGCTCCTAGTAACTTTTTCATTTTGCCTCCTTAATAGTCAGTTGCCGCTGAAAAAGCTACTGCCGGGCAACTTATGGCATATATCCTACAATGTCCAAACGAGTATGTCAATGTTACTTTTGTTACTTTCCAAGCCAAAAAATCACATTTTGGGCGCGGCGGCAGCCAGATTTTCCTCAAAGAACGAACTGACCTTGCCCTTGTAAATTTCTCCGCCGACTTCGGCGCACCTGCCGTGCGAGGCCCCGGCTATCACCCACATCCGCTTTGTTTCGGACGGACACAAGCCGTAAAGTTTTTCCGCGTCGGCCAGCGGCACCAGGTCGTCATGGTCGCCGTTTATAAACAGCACCGGCAGCTTGACCCGGCCTATGTTGTGAATGGGGCTGTACGGCTCCGGGTCAACGCCAAGCTTTACGCGTACAAAAAAAAGCGTCATGGCGAGTATCGGCCAATAGGGCACTTTCATGCGCATCCAGCTCCAGTTGGCTATTACCCCGTTATAAGAAAGGAAAGTGTTTTCAGCCAGGAGGCAGTTTATTTCGGGGTACTTTGCGGCCGCGTAAATGGCGACCGACCCTCCCATGGAAGTGCCGAAAACCCCGGTTTCCCCGGAAGCCATGGGCCGGTTGGTTTTAAGGAACGCGTAGGCGGCGTCAAAATCCCTGGTTTCGAGGTATCCCACGCTTGAGAGCACGCCT
The DNA here is from genome assembly GCA_026388155.1 of Elusimicrobiota bacterium. NCBI lineage: Bacteria > Pseudomonadati > Elusimicrobiota > Elusimicrobiota bacterium. Next base: position 86,479 of record JAPLKI010000013.1, on the reverse strand, counting down.
TTGCTTTCGCCGGAAGCCCTGAAATCAAAATAAAACAGGTTGAACCCTTTTTCGGCAAGGAAATGCGTGTCACGCATCAGCTCGCCGCGGTTTGAGCCCCAGCCATGGCAGAGGATAACGGTTTTCTCAGTTTCGCCGCCGACAGCCGGGATAAACCAGCCTTTCAGCGTCAGGCCGTCAACGGTGGAAAAATCAATGGTCTCGAAAGACAGCCCGAACTGGTCGGGTGAGAAAATCTCCGGAGTGCGCCGCCTGACCGGCCGTAATATGGAATTACTCTTAAAATAAGCAGCCAACACCGCCGCCGCCGAAAGAAGCGCCAGGGCGAATATCAGCCAGTTGATAATTTCTATTTTAGTCATAGTTTTTAAAGAAGGTACAGCAATATTATCAGCGAAAAGCGAATAGCAAATAGCGAATAGTGGTTGAGGTTCTTATTTGTTTCAAGACTTTACTATTTCGTTATTCGCTACTCCCTATTCGCCATTCGCTTTCTTGCTATTCGCTATTCGCTCTCTTGCTATTCGCTGTCCCTATCACCATTTTATTCCTGAAATGCGCCGCGCCGCCTCTTTAATGCGGGCGTCCGGGGCGCAGAGCGAGAACCGCACGAAACCCTCCCCGGAATCGCCGAAACCGCTCCCGGGAGTGGCAAGCACCGCGGTTTTTTCCAGAATTTCATAAACAGCGGCCAGCGAGCCCCGCAAGACCGGCGGCCGCGCCCACACAAAGAAGGCCGCTTCCGGTTCAATAAGGCGCCAGCCGGCTTTTTTAAGTTCGCCCGCGAAAAATTCGGTGCGCCTTTTAAAAGTTTCTCTTATGGGTTTTACCAGGCCCGCGTGGTGCTCAAGGCAGAAGACTGCGGTTTCCTGTATGGCGTTAAATTGCCCCGAGTCTATGTGTTCTTTCAGCTTGCCGAGCGCCTGCACGGCCCGCGCATTGCCTATAAGCCATCCGAGGCGCCAGCCGGTCATGCAGTAGGTTTTTGAAAGAGAATAAAATTCCACGGCCACATCCCGCGAGCCCGTGACCGAGAGTATACTTGGCGAGGGTTTGTTAAAGTAAATTTCGCTGTATGCCGCGTCATGCGCCACCCAGAGATCGTTTTTTTTGGCGAACGCCACGGCTTCCTTATAAAAGGACGCGGCGGCCGTTGCTCCCGTGGGATTATTCGGATAATTAAGGAAAAGCATTTTGGCGCGGCGCATGACGGTGCGGCTTACCGATCCAAAATCCGGAAGGAAACTGTTCTCCTCTTTCAGCGGCAGGCGCTCTACGCGCGCGCCTGAAAGCAAAACCCCTGTTTTGTAGGCCGGGTAAGCGGGGTCCGGTATCAGGGCAGTATCGCCCCTGTCAAGAAGGGCGAAAGGCAGGTGCGCGAGCCCCTCCTTTGAACCGATTAAAACTGTTATCTCCGTTTCAGGGTCAAGCTTAAGGCCGTGTCTTTTGTAATGCCAGGCCACTATAGCCTTGCGCAGGCGCGCCGAGCCGGCACCGTAAGGGTACCTGTGATTGGAGGATTTTTTAACTTCAAGCGCGGCGAAATCCGCTATAGGCCCGGGAGTGGGCAGGTCGGGGTCGCCCACCGCGAGCGAAATGACATCCCTTCCTTTTTTCAGCTCCTCCTGTTTTTTCCTGTCCAGTTCCCTGAAAAGATACGGCGGGAAAGCGTCCATATTGGCGCTTAAAGACGGGCCTTTCATAGTTGCTCAAGCTCCTTTAATTCCAGCAGGTCTAAAAAATCATACAAACCGGGCTTTTTTCCGTAAAGCCAAAGCGCGGCGCGAAGGGCCCCCGCCGCGAACACCGCGCGGGAATGTGCCCTGTGAGTAAGCTCCACCCGCTCGTGCGGGCCCGCGTACAGCACGGTATGCTCGCCCACTATGTCGCCAGCGCGAACGCTTGAAATCGGTGTTTTGGAACCGCAGGCCTTTTCCATACGCTCCGAGTATTTAAGCGCGGTGCCGCTCGGGGCGTCTTTTTTTGCCGCGTGGTGGGTTTCAATGATGCAGCGGTCAAAATCCGGAAGTTTTTTGGCCATCAAAGCCGCGACAGCGAAGGTAAGGTTTACAGCGGGACTCATGTTCGGAGAGAGAAAAACGGCTGTGGCTTTGGAAAGGACCTTTATTTCGGCCGCCTGCGCGGCGCTGAAGCCGGTCACGCCTATTACCACCGGTTTTCGCGCGCTTGCGCAGGCCCGCGCGAATTCAAGCGAAGCCGCCGGAGCGGAAAAATCCATCGCCAGGTCCGCGCGCTTTATTAAAGCCGGAAATTCCGAAGGCGGTTTTACGCCGGGCCCCGTTTTAGCGTCCACCCCTGCAAAAAAGGAAAAAGTTTTTGAAAGCGCGAGCTGGGCGCGCACCTCCGCGCCCATGCGGCCGTCGGCGCCAAGCACCACGACTTTTAGAGGACTTTTAATCATTGTTCAATTATATTCATTATAACGCCTTTCTGACAAACGGGATAAATCCGTAAAAACCATTAAGGACATTTCTTTAAGCGGACAGATTCAGTTAGAAGTGAATTTTTCGGGTTATACGGGAAAAGGCGTAAGCCGGTGAGGGACCGATATTTACATTCGGGCCATTTCTATCGCCAGTTCATCGGGGATCATGGCGAACATTTCGCTCTTAATGGAGCGCTTGTCGCGTTTAATGGTCAGTGTGGCCGTTATTATCCGGAAATTTTGCGTTGCGTCTATGCCGGTCCCCAATACCTCAACAATGTGATGGAAGTCTCCCGCTATGTATTTGGGCACCGAAGGCATAACACTTCTTTTTAACGCGTTCAGCACGGAATTGAACAGCGAATTGAGCAGTATATTGCCTAGTTCCAGGAGCATCTCCTCTTTGAACTGGAGGAGGCCCCGGGCGGCAGGGAACGAACACCCCATGAAGCATTTGGATATGTATTCCATATCGTTCGGGTCAAAGAACATCATTGAGGTGAACGGAAACTCGCCTTGGACATTACAATAAACAGCGGCGGCGGCCGGATTTTTAAAATCGTGCTGTCTGACGGCCTCGTCAAGCGTCCCCTTGGAGACCCTGGTATCGGTTATTTGCCAAGCCCCGGCATAAACCTTTGAAAGTTTAGCCAGACACTTTTCAAGGCTTGAAACCGCTAACCGCTCCAGTATCCCGTTCTCCTTGGCATTCATAAGTTTTCCTGCGTTATACTATCTGCTTGAGGACATCCTTTAACTCCTCGTATGAGAATGGCTTACGAAGTATCGCGTTCGCGCCCTTATCCAAAAGCTTTTTATTTATAATGTCCTGCCCAACGGCTGTTACGATGATTACTTTGACCGCGGGGTCTATTTTCCTGATATTTTCCAAAACCTCCATGCCTGATTTTTTCGGCATGAGGAGATCCAGCAACACCACATCCGGCCGCAGGTCCGCGAAAGCCTTGATCGCGCTGCAGCCGTCTTCAGCCTCGCCCAGCACTTCATGGCCTATTTCTTTCAAAAGATCTTTTATCATGCCCCTTGTCATGCCGTTGTCATCTACTATAAGCACTTTCATAAAACCCCCTTGATTATCGATTAACGCCTATTCCTTACTCACTCCAGTTCGATCACAGTTTCCCTGTGGGAACTATAAGGGCATTTCTTTAGCCTGAAATCTAACGCAGCCCGCCTCCGCCAAACCGCCGGGAAAAGGAGCCAACGACAAGGACGGCCTTTTGGCCCGGTAAACCCAGCCTAAATCCCGCACCTGTATTTTTCGCACCGGCAAATTGTTCAGGAAGAACTATAATACAAAAAAATAGAAGCGGAAAAGGAATCTTCATGCGGGATTCTGAACAGGCGGCCGCCGGCAGGCGCTGATATTGCCTGCAGGCCGGCGGAATCAGCCGGCATGGGGTTGCCCTTCTTGGAGTGTTTTTGCTATCCTTGAAAAATGACCTATATTCTGTCGGCTGTGATAGCGATTTTGCTTGCCGCCATAGCGCTGCTTCTTAAGAAACTCTACGCCGCGCGTCTGGAAACCCCGGCAAAAGAAAGCGGCGACAGCGGCGCCGCGCTGAAAACCACCTGGTCTAAATTTGATGAATTGCTTACAAGCCTCCTCACTATACACGAAATCGGCACGGTAAACGCCGGCAACATAAAAAAAGAGGAATTTTACCAGACCGTGCTTGAATGCGCCGGCGACCTCATACACTCACCCCGCGGCTCGCTGATGGTTTTTGACCAGGCCGCGGGAGACCTTAAAATAGTGGCCTCAAAAAACATCTCCCGCGAAGTGATCGAAACCACCAGCATAAAACCCGGGGAAGGCATAGCGGGCCGCGCCTTCCAGACGGGAGAAACCATTTTTGTCACCGACCCCGAGCAAAACACGCAGTACAAGAATTTTCTAGGCAAAGAAGAACAAAAAGAACCCTTTATAGCCATACCGCTGAAAGTTAAAGACAAGCCCTTCGGCGTGCTGAACCTGCACCTTTCCCGCGAAAAAGAGTCGTTCACGGATTACGACCTGAAATTCCTCACATTGCTTGCCGGGGAGTCGGCGGTGACGCTTGAAAATATAAAGCTTTACGAGAGTATTGAGAATTTTTATCTGGAGATGGTACAGACACTGGCCCGGGTGATAGACGCTAAAGACGCCTACACAGGCGACCACGCGGGCCGCGCCCGCCAGAAAGCCAGAAAGCTCGCCGAAACGCTTAATATGCCGGAGCAGATGATCCGTTATGTGGAATATGCGGCTCTCCTGCACGACATAGGTAAAATAGGCATAGACGGCTCAATTCTTGCGAAGCCCGGGCATCTGACGACCGAGGAATATAACGAGATAAAGAAGCACCCCGCCATCGGCTACCAGATACTCTCCCCCATACATTTTCTGGGGCCGGTGGCCCAGATGGTGCTGTATCACCAGGAGTGGTACAACGGCATGGGCTACCCGGAGGGCCTGAAAGGCGAAGAAATACCGCTGGGCGCGAGGATAGTTGCCACCATAGACGCCTGGGACGCCATGATGAGCGACCGCCCCTACCGCAAGGCCCTTTCACGCGAACAGGCCGAAAGAGAGCTCACAAAGGGCGCGGGCCGCCAGTTTGACCCGCAGGTGGTACAGGCCTTTCTGCTCCTTGAAAACGGCCAATGGCAGACTAAGGATAGCGAATAGAGAAAAGCAAATAGCGAATAGCGGCAGGCCGCTTGATACGCATAGCGCCTGATGCGGTGCTGCCATAGTCTGGAGTTCCTTATATATTTTACTACTCGCTATTCGCCACTTCGCTAAAAATACCCCCGTGCTATACATTGTTCCAACCCCCATAGGCAACCTTAAAGACCTTACTTTCAGGGCGCTTGACGCGCTTAAGGAAGCTGACGCAATATTTTGCGAGGACACCCGCCGCACGCTCGCTCTGCTGAACCATTACGGCGTGACAAAAAAACTTTTTCGCTACAACGAACACAGCGAACGCTCGCTTGCCGAAGCCATGAATTGGCTCACGCTGGGTAAAAAAATCGCGCTGGTGACCGACGGCGGAACGCCCTGCATTTCCGATCCCGGCAGGAAGCTGGTTACGCTCGCCCGGGAAAATGCCATAAAAGTTGAGGTTTTGCCCGGTCCCTCAGCCCTGATAACGGCGGCGGCCGGTTCGGGCCTGCCTGTGGATTCTTTTGTTTTTTTGGGCTTTTTGCCCCGTTCGGGCGGTAAAATCAGGAAATCCCTTCACGCCGCCTTTCAAACCGGTAAAACCGTAATCCTTTACGAATCCCCTTACAGGATCAAGAAATTCCTGGCCCTGGTGATTTCGGAGTTCGGCGCGCAAACCAAAACCGTACTGGCCCGTGAGCTCACCAAGGTTTACGAAGAATGGCTCTCCGGAACGGCGCAAAGCGTTCTGGGCGAGCTGGAGAAAAAAACCGCCCTTAAAGGCGAATTCGTGGTATTACTGCGTCCGCCGGATGTGGAAGAGGACCCAGAAGAAGAGGCGCGAATGGACGAGCCCGAAGGCTATGGAAAATAAGTCACAAGTTTGATTTATTCGCGCTATTCGCTGTTTGCCATTCGCTATTCGCTGTTTTATAATGAAAATCCTTTTTATCTGCACCGGCAACACCTGCCGCAGCGTTTTGGCCCGCTACTACGCGGCAAAACTGGCAGGGGAGGGATCGCTGCCGCTCGAATTCTCATCGGCGGGCCTTGCGGCCGAAAAGGATACTGTACAACCCCACATCGTGCCTGAACTTCTTAAAAAAGAGGGCGTGACGAAGTTCAACCATCAGCCGACGCGGCTTACCGTCAAAATAGTCGAAAGCGCCGACCTTATACTTACAATGACCGGCGCGCAAAAGGCGGGACTGACCGGACTTTTTCCCGAAGCAGCCGCAAAAACCATGACGCTGCTGGAATACGCCGGTTTCGGCGCCGAAGACATCTCCGACCCATACGGCAGGGATGATCTTTTTTATTTTAAAACTTTCGAACTGATAAAGGCCGCCGTGAAAGCCGCGCTTGAAAAGCTGAAAAAAGAAGTGTAAAGTGTAGTATACAAAGTGGATAATGTAGTGTGCGGAGTGTAGAGATTGATTAAAGCTCTTTCTAAACTATCCGTTCTACAACTATCTGCTATAAACTCCGCCCACATATCTAAGGAGACCACAAATGTACGAAGAGATAAAAAAAACCGACCCGCAGGTGTATAAAGCCGTCATAGGGGAACTCGCCCGCCAGCAGAATAAACTGGAGCTGATCGCCTCGGAGAACTACACTTCAAAAGCCGTGCTTGAAGCCCTGGGCTCGGTGCTTACCAACAAATACGCCGAGGGCTACCCGGGAAAACGCTATTACGGCGGCTGCGAATTCGTGGATGTGGCCGAAAAACTGGCCATTGACCGCGCAAAAAAACTGTTCGGCGCCCAGCACGCCAATGTTCAGCCCCATTCCGGCACCCAGGCGAATATTACAGCCTATCTCTCGCTCATAAAGCCGGGCGACACCGTTTTAGGGCTGAACCTTTCCCACGGCGGGCACCTTTCCCACGGACACCCCCTTAATTTTTCCGGACGCTATTTCAAAATAGTCACCATGAATGTAAACAAGGAAACCGAGCTTTTAGACTACGAGGAAGCGGAAAAAACCATAGAGAAAGAACGTCCCCGCCTTATTATGGCCGGCGCCTCCAACTATTCCCGCGTATGGAACTGGGCCCGCCTTAAGAAAATGGCCGATGCCTGGAAGGCCTACCTGGTAACCGATGTGGCCCATTATGCGGGCCTTATAGCCGCGGGAATATATCCCTCGCCGGTGGAATACGCCGATATAGTCACCTCCACCACCCATAAAACCCTGCGCGGCCCGCGCGGCGGCCTTATCCTTTCAAAGGCCGTGTACGCTAAAACCATAGACCGCACCAACTTCCCCGGCAACCAGGGCGGCCCGCTTATGCACGCCATAGCCGCCAAGGCCGTCTGCTTCAAAGAAGCGCTTTCCCCCTCGTTTACGGAATACCAGAAACAAGTGCTGAAGAACGCGCGAAAACTGGCCCGCGAACTGCAGGCCAGGGGTTACCGCATAGTGTCCGGAGGCACGGATTGCCACCTGCTGAGCGTTGACCTGAGGGCCAAGGATATCACCGGCAAAGACGCCGAAATAGCCCTGGATAAGGCCGGCATCACGGTAAATAAGAACACTATACCGTACGATCCTCAGCCGCCCATGGTAACCAGCGGTATAAGGATCGGTACCCCCGCCATCACCACCAGGGGGATGAAAGACCGGGACATGGCTGTTGTCGCGGGATATATAGACGAAGCCATAACGAACAAAGGCTCCGACAAGGCCCTGAAAGGCATAGCTGAAAAGGTAAAAGAGCTGTGCGACAAGTTTCCGATATACCCGGATTTTAAAATTTAGGTGTCTTAAAGACCTTAAATTATTATAAAATCTTTTAAATAATATGTGCCGCCCAAAAAGGCCGTGTCGGCCAGCGGATGGTCTTGACCGGGCGGGGGCCTGTCAGCAAGGAGATTTGAATGGCGATTAAGCATAAGCTTGAAATAGCCGTTATAGGCGGCAGCGGGCTTTACCGGATGGATGAGTTGAAGGACAAAAAGGAACTAAAGATAAAAACCCCCTTCGGCGATCCCTCGGACATCATACTCGCCGGCAAGATTTCCGGCATACCCGTAGCCTTCCTGCCCCGCCACGGACGCAAACACACCATACTGCCTGGCGACATACCGCAAAGGGCCAATATGTGGGCGCTAAAGTCCCTGGGAGTGAAAACCATCATCTCGGCAAGCGCCGTGGGTTCGCTGAAAGCCGGACTCTCCCCCACCCATTTTGTTTTCCCTGACCAGTTCGTGGATGAGACCAAGGGCAGGGTTTCAACATTTTTCTGCGCCGGAGCGGTAGGCCATGTGCCCATGGCGGAACCCTTTTGCGGAGCCGTTTCGGCCATGCTGTGCGGCGCGGCGAAAAAACTGGGTATAAAATCCCACCGCGGCGGCATTTACGTCTGCATGGAAGGCCCCGCATTTTCCACTAAGGCCGAATCCTTCTCCCACCGCAAAATGGGCTATGATATAATAGGCATGACCGTGGCAACAGAAGCGAAACTCGCCCGCGAAGCCGGCTTTCACTATGCCCCGGTGTCGCTGGTAACGGATTACGACTGCTGGAAAGAGGGAGAGGAAGTGGACCAGAACAAGGTAAGCGATACTCTTCACAGGAATATTGAAAATATCCGCCGCCTGCTGGTTAAAGCCATTCCGCTTGTGTCCGGTGTAAAATGCCGCACCCATTGCCCCGATTTCACTAAAACCTCGCTTTTGACCGCCAGAGAGAACATCACAGCCGCGGCGCACAAGCGCCTAAGCCTTATTCTTGGATAGATTTATGAAAAAGAGAACGCACAAAAAGCCGGCCCGAAAAAATTGGCTGATCGCCGTGAGGAAAAAATTGATAGCCTCCGCCAAGACCGCGCAAAAAAACGCCTATTGCCCGTATTCCCGCTACCCGGTCGGTGCCGCGGTGCTCATGGAATCGGGACGCACTTACACCGGCTGCAATGTGGAAAACGCTTCTTTCGGCCTGGCCTGCTGCGCTGAGCGTACCGCTATTTTCAACGCGGTCAGCCACGGAGAAAAGAAGATCCGGGCGCTCGCCCTGGTGGCCAAGTCGGCCAGACCCTGCGGCGCCTGCCGCCAGGTGATAATTGAATTTGCCGGCAAGGACGCGGAAATAATTTTTGTGGATTGGCAGCCGCTGGAAAAGAAAGAGAAGATAACCTATACCCGGGCCGCCAAACTGCTGCCCAAACCCTTTAACCCCTCGGAAGCGGGGCTGTAACGGCAGGGGCTAGGGGCTAGAGGAGAGGGTAGAGGGTTGGAGACAGAACCAAGGAACTCCTTCCCTAACCCCTATACGCCAGCCCCTATACGCTGATTTACGGAGGACTAATGGATATGAAAACACTCAGTAAACTTACCAAATGGATGGAAACCACCGACCTAGAGGAAATTACCTGGAAAGACGGGGAGGAAAAAATAAGTCTAAAACTAAATAACCAGCCGGAGCATCACGCCTCCCTGTCCTCCACGCTCGTGCCGGTATCCTCGCCTTCCATAGGTATTTTCCGCTTCGCCGGCCCCGGCAAAACCAACACGCTTAAAGAAGGTTCCTCCGTTAAAAAGGGGCAGGAACTGGGTGTAGTAGAAGTGGGTAAGGATCACAAACCGGTGTCCGCACCCTCGGACGGATTTTTAAAGATAGTTTCCGTGGAAGAAGGCAAACCCGTGGAATACGGTCAGCCCCTGTTTTTCATAGAACCGCGATAAGGGGAGATTACAGCGATTGGGCAGGGATTACGGTGATTTTTCATCGGAACATTCTTTTTATAATCCCCTATCTTATCGCTGTAATCCTTAAATCCCATCGCTGTAATCTCTTCGTAAATATATGCCGCAAAAACCCTCTCTAATACGCTGCCCTAAATGCGGGTACGAGCCCAATATACTTACCGATATCTGCATACGCTGCAACGCGAAGCTTGAAAAGCTTTGTGGGACCTGCGGTTTTTCCAACGCGGTGGAAAAGAATTACTGCGACCAGTGCGGCGGTCTTCTTACCCTGAAACCGGCGGCGGCGCACGACCCCAAAGGCAGCGTTGCACCCGAAGCGGGAAGACTTTTTTTCACGGAGCAGGGGACTATTTCAACTCGCAGAGCGCAAAATAAACCGCCCCCCCCCGCCCGCCCGCATCTGGAAATGCAGCCCATACAGGACACTGTAAACGAAAGGGAAATATCCTACAGATCTCTTCGAAAACCCGAACCCCCAAAAACGGCCGGCTCCAAGCCCGCCCCGCCCGCGGCCGCCCCCATTCCTCCCGCGGCCAAATCCACCCGCACAGCCGGTACAGCCGCCGGAACATTTTCATCTTTTAAAAAATATCAACCCGTCTTGTTCGGGCTCACCGTCGCCGCAGCCGCGCTTGTGGCGGCCTATTTGCTGCTGGAACCCAGCCTCCCGGGTTTCATGCTTAAGCGCGCGGCCGCCGGCTACCTTGCAAAACTCTCAAGCGGCAGCTACCGCGAGGCCTACGACTTGCTGTCCACAAATTCCAAATCGGTCTGTTCGGCCGAAGACTATGTAAAGCGCAGCAAGGATTATTATTCTAAATTCCCGAACTGGAAGTTTAAAGACATAGAAATTTTCACGATGGGCAAAACCGCCGCCATGATAAAATACCAGCTGCAGGTAAGCGATAACCCCTGGCAGCCTGATTACATTTCCTTTGTGCGGGAAAATGGAAAGTGGGCCAGGCCGTATATCTGGACGCTTTTTGAGCCCATAGACGCCGCCCTTGACAGGCATGATTTCCCCCAAGCGCTGTTTTTGGCGCAAAAACTTTACCTGACTGACCCAATTGACCCCAGAACCTCGGGTTATTTATGCGTTTCCGAGTTTTTTATGAAAATTTATGACAAATCGGAGGAATCCTGCGGAGAGACTTTAACCGCGGCCAAAATTTACCCGGTTGGTTTTTCGCCGGAGGTGATTTTCGGGTACAGGCTATATTACGCCGAAAGCCTGCGCTTCCTTGAGAAATTTGAACCGGCCATAAAGGAATACAACTCCATGCTCGACGACACCCGGCTTTCGCCGAAAGAGCAATGCCCCCTCTACATAAGCCGCGCCGACGCCTTTGTAAGACTGAAGAAATACGAAAGTGCCCTGGACGACACCATGAAAGCGGGAGCAGTTTGCGAGGGAGAGTTAAACAAAAAAGAGACCGCGGCGCGCCTGCGCTTTTTAAACGGCGACGCGAAGCCGGAAGCTATAGCTTTTGCGCAGCGCTCCCGCCGGTCTCCCGACCAGCCGCCGCTTCTTGAAGCGCGCAAGCGCGAGCTGTCGGATCTGGCCGCAAAACTTGGGCCGAGAAAAGCGAGATTTCTGCCGAAGGATACCTGGCTCGCCGCGCACATATCCGGCCCGGAGTATCGGGTAACTTTAAGGGAAGAAGTTCTTAAACCGGGGGCCGAAACCGCGGGGATCAGGGATATAATGGTTTTAAACGTTAATCTTTGGACCGCGCGGGCAAAAATTGAAAAAGATATTACCCCCGCCCCGGGCGGCCACTAGTGCAGCGGTAATCGGTAAAGTGGCCGGTAAAGCAGCTGAATACCGGTAACCGGATACGGCGGTTAACCGATCACTGATTTATTGGAGGTTTAATGTTTACTAAAGTCCTTATTGCCAACCGCGGCGAAATAGCCGTGCGCGTTATACGCACTCTTAAAGAAATGGGAGTGCAGTCAGCGGCCGTTTATTCCGAGGCCGACCGTTCCTGCCTGCATGTGCGCGCGGCGGACTCGGCGGTCTGTATAGGCCCCGCCATGGCCCGCGAGAGCTATCTTAATATCCCGGCGGTCATTGCAGCGGCCAAATTGACCGGGGCCGAAGCCGTCCACCCGGGCTACGGTTTTCTGGCAGAAAACGCGGATTTTTCCGAAGCCTGCGCTGAAAACGGCCTGGTTTTTATCGGCCCGTCGCCTAAATCCATACGCCTCCTGGGCCACAAAGCGGCCGCCCGGAAAATGGCCGTTAAAGCCGGCATCCCGATAACGCCGGGCACAAAAGACTGCGTTTCAAAAAACTGCGGGCCCGAAGCTGAAAAAATAGGCTACCCTGTTATGATAAAGGCGGCCGCCGGCGGCGGAGGAAAAGGCATAAGGATAGTGCGCGAAAAGTCGCAACTGACCCACGAATTGCAGATGGCCCAGTCGGAAGCTAAAGCGGCATTCGGCAATGACGAAGTTTACCTTGAAAAATACATAGAAAACCCGCGCCATATAGAAGTGCAGTTCGTGCGCGATTCGCACGGGACCGCGGCGGCTTTCCCCGAGCGCGACTGCAGCATACAGCGCCGCCACCAGAAGCTGGTGGAGGAATCCCCTTCTCCGGCGGTAACCCAGGCTTTAAGGAAAAAGCTGGAAGAAGCCGCGCTGACCCTGGCCAAGGCCGCCGATTATGTGGGCGTAGGCACGGTGGAGTTCCTGCTGGATAAAGAAGGCAATTTTTATTTCATGGAAGTAAACACCCGCCTGCAGGTGGAGCACCCGGTGACGGAATTTATTACCGGCGCCGATCTGGTGCGGGAGCAGCTGCTCGCGGCGGCAGGCGAGACAATTTCTTTTATCCACGGACGCAGCGTACCCTTCACCGGCCATGCCATAGAGCACCGCGTGAACGCCGAGGACTTCACCCGCAATTTCGCCCCCTCGGTCGGCCGCGTTGAGGAATGGCTGCTGCCGGGCGGCCCGGGGGTAAGGGTGGACACTCATGTTTATCAGGGCTACAGCCTGCCTGTTTATTACGACAGCATGCTTGCGAAACTTATAGTCTGGGGCCGGGACAGGAACGCCGCCGTAGCCCGCTCCGCGAGGGCGCTGGATGAATTCCGCGTCAGCGGCATAAAAACCACTCTGGACGCGCACAGGCTGATAGTGGCCAACGAAGATTTCCGCGCGGGCCGCACAGATACCGGCTTTATGGAAAGACTGCTTGCGCCTGCGGAATTGGTTAGCAAATAGCGAATAGTAAGATGGAAAATAGTAGTAACCGAAAGAATTTTACTGTTGTCTTCTTCACTGTTCTTCACTATGCGCTATTCGCTATCTTACTATTCGCTATACAGCCTTCAGCCTAAACATAATGAACACCCGCTCCAAGCTGGTTTCGCTTAAAAAGGCCCTGGCGCTGCGCCGCGCTCTCGCCAAAAAAGGCAAAACGGCCGTTTTCACCAACGGCTGTTTTGATATACTGCATGCCGGACATGTAACCCTGCTTGAAAAAACCCGCTCCCTTGGCGATTTTTTGTTCCTTGGCCTTAACTCCGATGCTTCCGTTAAGCGTCTGAAAGGCGCCGGCCGCCCGGTAAATCGCCAAAAAGACCGCGCAAGGGTGCTTGCGGCACTTTCCGCCGTGGACGCCGTGGTTATTTTCAGCTCCGATACCCCCCTTGAGCTGATCAAAACTCTTAAACCGGATATTCTGGTTAAAGGCGCCGACTATACGGCCTGCGAAATAGTCGGCGCCAAATTCGCCGGAAGAACGGTAAGAATCCCGCTCGTAAAAGGCCGCTCCACCACAGCCCTGATACGAAAGTTGGCCAAAAGCCGGCTTTCCAAACCGCATTGAAGAACAGCAGTCAATTTACTACAATAGTAGCATGAGGAATCTATGAACGACTTATTTAAAAAATGCCGCGAGTTCACCCATGCCCACGAGCTGATAGAAGCCGGTATCTACCCCTATTTCAAAGAAATGGCCTCCGAACAGGCCCCCGAAGTCGTAATAGACGGAAAGAAATTCATAATGTTCGGCTCAAATAACTACCTTGGGCTCGCGAACGATCCCAGAATGAAGCAGGCCGCCATAGACGCCGTGAAAAAATTCGGCACCGGAATGGCAGGCTCGCGGTTCCTGAACGGCAATACGGTCCTGCACACCGAACTTGAAAGGCGCCTTGCCGCTTTCAAGGGCCGGGAAGCGGCCCTCATTTTTTCCACCGGCTATCAGATGAATTTAGGCGTAGTTTCGGCTTTGGTGGGGAAGGGAGACGTGGTTGTGGTGGACAAGCTTGACCACGCCAGCATTTTTGACGGCTGCAAACTTTCAAACGGAGAGATACGCCGCTTCAGGCACAATAATGTACAGGACCTGGAACGGGTGCTTAAGGACGTAGGCCCCAAGCGCGGAAGACTTGTTATAGTGGACGGCGTTTTTTCCATGGAAGGCGATATCGCCCCGATACCCGAAATAGCCAAGGTCTGCAAAAAATACGGGGCCCGCTTTATGGTGGACGACGCCCACGCCACCGGCGTTCTAGGTAAAACAGGCAGGGGCACCTGCGAATATTTCGGCCTTGAGCACGGCGAAGTGGACCTGGTGGTAGGGACCTGCTCAAAATCCTTCGCTTCAATTGGCGGTTTTGTGGTGGGGGACAAGGACATTCTGCACTATATCCAGCACTTTTCCCGCTCCATGATGTTCTCCGCGGCCCTGCCGCCGTCATCCACGGCTTCAATTATCAAGGCCATAGACATAATAGAAACCGAGCCGGAGCGCAGGCAGCACCTTTGGGACAATTCCAAGTATCTGCTTGAGCGCTTTAAGGCCATGGGCTTTAACACCGGCGAGACAAAAACACCGATCATTCCCATAATCATAGGCGACAATATAAAGACCTTCTCGCTTTGGAGAGCTTTATACGAAAAGGGTCTCTTCACCAATCCGGTGATAACCCCGGCCGTACCGCCAAAGCGCGCGCTTATCCGCGTGGCCGTCACGGCCACCCACACGCGCGCTCACCTTGACCGCGCCCTTAATATTTTCGAAGATTGCGCCAAAAAGGTGCTTAAGCACAAACGCCCCACTCTGGTACATTAGCGGCTGTTCCAGCCGCGCCATAGGCCGTAAAGGCTGCCATAAGCTTTACGCCGTATGCCATATGCTTTTTTAGGAGTTTCCTTATAGCTTATAGCCTCTAGCATATGGCTTATGGCGTGCACGGGCGCCCTTACGGCTTATGACAATAAATCCCAATCTCAAATACTAACGATATGAAGAAACTTTTATTTATTGAAGACGAAAGCTATGTGATAGCCCGGGTTGATGAGATACTTAAAAACTTCCCGCAGTTTGAAGTAACAAGGACCGACAAAGCCAGAGACGCCAGCATCCACCTTGAAACAGGGGCTTTTGATATTATAATAACTGATATTTACCTGAGGGGGATTTCCGGGTTGGAACTGCTTTACATGGCCAAAAAGGCCAACAAAGACGCCTGCGTAATACTGATAACCGGCATAGAGAACACGGATTTAGCCTCGAAGGCCCTCAAAGAGGGAGCTTTGGATTTTGTCATAAAACCTCCCGGCCTTGAACGCCTGGCCAATATACTCAAACTCGTAACGATGGTAAAGCTTTAAATTTTAGGGGATAGGGTAAAGGGGATGGGGGTTTAGGGCAGGAGTTCCTTATCTCTCTGTATCTTCCAGTTTTTCTCTCACTCGTGTAAAATCATAACCCAATGTGTCTGTTTCTTACCGGGGGCCTTTGAACTCGCCGTTGGGATGCACGCGCGTCAGCGAGTCGAACTTTATGCCGTAGTGCGTGGCGTTCCTTTCCCTGCGGGTCCGCACCACCCGCGCCTCAACATCCAGCACGCCCTCGCTCAGGAACCTCAGCCGCGCGCGGAACTTAGCCGGTATTACAACAGTGTTCCCCACCGAAAAAGAAGCTCCCACCTTTGAAAAATCCACAAGCCTGCCGGTTGCGGCGACCTTACCCTCCGCGTCAAATATTTCAATTACCGAATCGTGCCTGTCGCGCGGCGCGCGCCGCTTATCCTTGTCATTCATGCCAGTCTCCTTACAGGGGACGATTTCATTCTTTCAGCCCGTCTTCATTCCCGAAAATTGCCGACTGATCCGTCACGGGCCGCGGACGCAACGGATATAGTGGTAGTTAGACTTAAGGCTGGCGCCAATATAGCCATCGCCGAAGTTCAGGCTATACGCTTCGGGAGTATAGGATACCAACTCAGACGACGACCAATAAAATCCGGCTGTAGCGTTGGCATCCCAACTTGGAGCACAAGATTTTTGATTCCCGCTGCCGGTCCATCCACAAGCATCCATGCCGAATACATATAATTGGCAGCCAGTTCCTTGTGCGCCGCCGGCACAGGAAGGCAATACCCAGTCATCATGACCGGCATAAATTAAGCTATCGCAGTAATTACAGGCCGGATAAGCCGCCCCTAATCCGACACAAGAATCACTGGGTTCATCCTGATTCGGCCCCCAGGTTATTATTGTCGCTATACCGCCAAGAATAAAAGTTGGCGTCCACAATCTGAAACTGTTATCACAATAAACACCATCTCCGTTTATGGCAGAGTAAACATTTTTACCGCCCTTTGCGGTACAGAACCCCGTATGAGTCCCCAGTATACCGAATATCGTCACTCCGTCCTTTATATTCTCCGGCGCAAGGTTAGTGTCAACATCGTGCAGCGTTGTGGCCGCGTAATAACCCGCCTTCACAGTATCGGTGGAGGAAGCAAGCGTCTGCGTTTTCACGCCGGGAACATGTTTTGTACCGGCATGAGCGGTTCCGGCGAAGCAGGCAAATAAAATCAGCGGAAACAGAGCGGTTTTAATCATTTTTAACAGCATATCAGGAATACTCCTTAGATTAAGGCTCCTGCCGCCTTTTTCCGCCAAAAAAATCTACCTTAATTTTTCGGCGCAAATTTTTGCGATTTTTATGTTTTGCGAAAAATTGGCCATTTTGGGACAGCCTTACATCCCCTATAACTTAATATCCATTCTCGCAGAAATAAAATTAATCAGCCCGCTATATATTCTTTGGTAACCCAAGCCCCATTCTCGTAGAAATTAAATTTATTGATGGTTGTGTTATAAATGATCATACCATTCACAGGAGTGAGAGCATCCCGCTGAGCCGTTGTCATCCTTGGGACAATAAATGCCCCGGTAGTAGAGGTGACATCCAACACCCCCTTCGGGTCCGTCGTCCCGATGCCGACATTGCCGGCATTTGTTATCCGCATTCGCTCATTAGCTAAAACGTCTCCAGCCGTGACGCTACCAACCTTCGCATAAAACACAATACCAGCAGACGATATATTATTACCCAGACTGATGGCTCTATACCCATATGAAGCCTGTGTTTCGTGAACCACCGCGCCGTCAGATAAATTCCGTATATTATTGCCTAATATTAATTCCGGGGAACCGGTCCCTAAATTGTTATATCGTCCAATGTTTATATTAGCACTATTGCTAATGAGATCGCTGCCAACTATTTCCAGCTTTTCACTCGGATTGGTCGTCCCGATGCCGACATTGCCGGCGCCGCTCACAAAAAGACCGCCGTCGCTTATCGGCTGGGTGCTGCCGGTAACAAGGAAGCCGCCCCGGTTCTTGAACCAGGTCCGGTCCGCCACGTTATTCTCAGTGACCACATCATTATTAATATTGCCGCTGTCCGACCATGTAAACGTGCCATTCGCGGTCGAACTTGACTTTTTACCTGCGGCAAAAGAATACTGGCCCGCCGCGGTGTTATTCTCGCCGCCGGGCACCACAGCGCGATAGCCGTTGATCGTCACCGTATTGCCGTAACCGCTGCCGATAAACGAATCGTTGCCGACCACACTATTCCCGTAGCCGCCGGACACCACAGCGTCAGGGCCTGAAGCCGTATTCCTCTGGCCGCCGCCTATTACGGAATACTGGCCGGATGCGACCTGGGTAGCTGCGGCTCTGATTGTCTGTAAATCAACAGCATTGGCGCCGCGGGAGTTGCCGGCGGTGGCGCCGCCGGTGGACTGTATTATGGAATCGAAAAAGATGCCTTTCGTAAAGGTATTTTCCCCGGTAAATGTCTGCGTAGCCGCCTTTACGACATCCCCACCGCCGCCGGCCTTCCAACTTGCCAGACCGTCCGCATTGGAAGTCAGCACTTTGCCGTCCCCCGGCGTTCCGCCGGTGATTTTTACCTGCCCGGCGACTTCCAGTGCCGCGCCCGGGTTCGTCGTTCCGATGCCGATTTGGCCGTTGAACAGATCACCATAAATCACGTTGCCGATGTTGAGGAATTTGTAAGTGGCACCCCCCGGCACAGCCGGAACGTCCGCATCATAGCCGATAATAATATTGTCGGTGCCCGTGGTCAGGCTGTCGCCCGCCTGCCAACCGATCAGAATATTATTACTGCCGGTGGTCAAAGCAGAACCCGCTTGGTACCCCATAATCGTGGAATTGGAGAAAGAACCACCGCTGTAGTAACCACCGGCCCTAGTGCCGAATATCGCATTGGCCGAGCCAGTGACATTGAGCCGGCCCGCATAAGCGCCCACAAAAGAGTTCTGCACCCCCGTGGTGTTGTTCATGCCCGCCTGATAGCCCACAAAGGAGTTCTCATCCCCCACGGTGTTCTCCTGGCCCGACTCAGCGCCAAAAAAGGAGTTGCCGCCAGCCGTGTTGTAGTAGCCCGCAGAATTGCCCACAAAGGCGTTGTAGCTGCCAACGGTGTTGGTGTAGCCCGCATTAGAGCCCACAAAAGAGTTCCCCTCCCCCGTGATGTTGCTGTAACCCGCCTGATAGCCCACAAAGGAGTTACCCCCCTTCGTGGTGTTGGAGTAGCCCGCGCTTTGGCCCACAAAAACATTGCGATCTCCGGTATTGCCTGTGCCCGCATCAGTGCCTACCCCCAGGCTGCCGGTTCCGCCGAGTATTACAGCCAGCCCGCCGCCCCCGGCCTTCCAGCTTGCCAGACCGTCCGCGTCGGAGGTCAGCACATAGCCGTCTTGCTGAGTGCTGTCCACCAGCTTGAACGTCCCATTGATATGCAGCGTGGCGTCCGGCGCATCGGTGTTAATGCCGATATACTGATTACTCAGGTCGCCGTAAATGACATTACCGATGTTGAGGAGATAGGAAGAATCGCTAGCGGGAACGTCCACGCCGGAGCCGATGAGAATGTTCTCATCTCCCGTTTCAAGGGTCTGCCCCGCCGAGTAGCCTAACAGGGTATTATTACTCCCCGTGGTGTTGTATAAGCCCGTCCCATCGCCCAAAAAAGAGTTATTCCCTCCCGTGTCGTTGAACTGTCCCGCAGCAACACCCACAAAGACGTTCTGTCCTCCCGTGGTGTTGCGGTAGCCCGCGGTTGCGCCCATAAAGGTGTT
The DNA here is from genome assembly GCA_026388155.1 of Elusimicrobiota bacterium. Taxonomy (NCBI): domain Bacteria; kingdom Pseudomonadati; phylum Elusimicrobiota; species Elusimicrobiota bacterium. Next base: position 67,225 of record JAPLKI010000013.1, on the reverse strand, counting down.
CTCCCCCCCAGTGGTGTTGGACTGGCCCGCTTGACTACCCACAAAGGAGTTATTGTTCGCCGTGGTGTTATAGCCCGCCTGATAGCCCAAAAAGGAATTGTCATTGCCTGTGATGTTGCTGAAACCTGCATTAAAGCCCACAAAGGAATTGTCATTTCCCGCGGTGTTGTATACGCCCGCAGAAGCGCCCACAAAGACGTTATTCCCGCCCGTTTCATTGGACTGTCCCGCCTGAGAGCCCAAAAAAGAGTTGTAGTTCCCCGTGGTGTTGGCAAGGCCCGTATAACGTCCAAAAAAGGAGTTCCCCCACCCATCGGTGTTGGCAGAACCCGCCTGATACCCAACAAAGGTGTCGGAATCCCCTGTGCTAAATATACCCACATCAACACCCACGCCCAAACTGCCGTCTCCGGAGAGTATTACAGCCAGCCCGCCGCCCCCGGCCTCCCAACTTGCCAGGCCGTCCGCGTCAGAAGTCAGTACATAACCCGCTGCGGGGCTGCCGCCCGTTATTTTCACTTGCCCTGCAACCTCCAACGCCACGCCCGGGCTAGTAGTCCCGATGCCGACATTGCCGGCGCCACTCACAAAAAAGCCGCCGTCGCTTATCGGCTGGGTGCTGCCGGTGACAAGGAAACCGCCGCTGTTCTTGAACCAGGTGCGGTCGGTTACGTTATTTTCAACAATTACGCCCGCGGAATCGGCCCATGTGAACGAGCCGTTTGCCGTGGAACTGGATTGATACCCGGCTGCAAAGGAATAGTCGCCTTTCGTGGTGTTATCACGGCCGCCCGCGATGGTTGAGTACATACCGCCGGCAGCATTCCCCCAGCCTCCGGCTACGGTGGCCATGCTCGCGCTAGCCGTGTTGAGCGTTCCGCCGGCCACGCCGGAGTATAGACCGCTCGCCGTATTGCCATTACCTCCGGCTACATTGGCAAAAGAACCGCCGGCCGCGTTCATCACACCGCCGGAAACGGTGGCATGCCAGCCACTCGCCGTGTTGGCGCCGCCCCCGCCTATAACGGAATGATAGCCGGATGCTACCTGAGTATCCGACCCGCGGCTTGTCTGCAGATCAACAGCCTGGTCGCCGCGCGGGTTGCCGCCGCTGGGGGTAGACTGTATCGCTGAACCGATAAAGATGGTGCCAGTAAAGGTGTTTTGGCCGGTAAAGGTCTGCGTGGAGGCGAGATACACATCCCCGCCTGCTGCGGGAGTTGCCCAGGAAGCCAGGCCGGCCGCGTTGGAGGTAAGCACATAACCGTTAGACTGCGTACCGTCCACAAGTTTGAATGTTCCGACAACGGTAAAGGTGGAGGTCGGCGCCGTCGTCCCGATGCCAATATTGCCGGTTGACAGGTCGCCATAAATGGCGTTGCCTATATTGAGGCGGTTGGCGGAGTTGTTCGCCGGAGCGTCCACGTTGTAGCCGATAATAATATTGTCGTGGCCCATGGTCAGGCTGTCGCCCGCCTGCCAGCCTAACAGGGTGTTGTTGCTGCCGGTGGTCAGGTAATATCCGGCATGATAGCCGACAATCGTTGAGCTGGAGAAAGAATTTCCGCCCGGAGTGCCTAAGCCGGCCATATACCCCAGCACCGTGTCACCCGAACCAGTCTGGTTGTTGTAGCCCGCCTGATAGCCCAGGAAGGAGTTTTGACCACCCGTGGTGTTGAGGTAGCCCGCGTAATCGCCCAGAAAAGAGTTGTCGGCGCCCGTGGTGTTGCTGATGCCCGCAGCATAGCCCAGGAAAGAGTTGTTGCCGCCCGTGATGTTATTGTAGCCCGCCTGATAGCCCAGGAAAGAGTTGTTGCCGCCCGTGATGTTGGAGTAGCCCGCCTGATAGCCCAGGAAAGAGTTGTTGCCGCCCGTGGTGTTGGTGTAGCCCGCCTGATAGCCCAGGAAAGAGTTATTACTGCCGGTATTCACCCTCCCCGCACCAACTCCCACACCCAAACTGTTTCCGGGCAATACCGCAACAACCGTGCTGCCGTTAATCTGGTACGCCGCGCCGGTATTCACTGCTTTCGAAAAAGTATTGAACCCGGTGAAGGTCTGGTTGGCCGCAAGATAGGCATCTCCGCTGCTCAGGCCGGTTAAATTCGAGCCATTCAGCGCCGGCAGATAGCCGTTGCCGTCAAGCTGTACCAGTTTGGCCGAGTTTATTCCGCTTATGTTTTCGGCATAAGCCGCGGTTGAGGCGTGTAAAGCATAGATGGAGGTAGCTATTTTCTCGCGCCCTAGAAGGTCGCCAGCCACGGTTACTTCAATATAAGGAGTGACCGTTCCCCAGTCCACACCGGTCGGAGTTATAGTCACATTGAACAGCCCGGTTGATACAGCCACGGTCATGTCTGCGCCGGGCCAATACTCCGTTTGTCCGTCAATGTTGGTAACACGGAACTTCATCGTCCTGTTCCCGGTCACGGGCCTGCCGTTTTCACGGTAATAGCCCTGATAATTTATTTCCTGCGGGGCTCCCGCCGGAACCGCATAAGCCGCGCACTGGAACACAATAAGCGCCGCCAGAATTTTTAAACCATGTTTGCAGAAATTCATGTTGCCTCCGGAATTATAAAACTACGGTTTTCCAACTCTAAACGTTATAGTATCCAAAACATTCCCGTTTTCATCGGTTACTTCAACTTTCCATTTGCCCCAATATACCTTGGTAGTGCTCCACGTCCGCCAGGACCCGTTCCCAGCCGACTCCACCGGCAGTTTAACCGTTATTACTTTCTTACCTTCCGAGTCGTACCAGACGTGTTTTATGGTCACCGGCGCGGGTGAGGCTTTCACTGCGGTCCAGCAGTATACCCGGCCGACTTTTAAATCAAATTTATTCCCCGTTTCCAGCGGCTCGCGCCCGCTTATGCCTTTGCCTATTTTTATGCCGGTCACTTTAAGTTCCACAGCGGGTTTAGGCTCAACGACCGGCGCGGGCGCGGCTACAGGCTGGGTCGATTCAATTACTGGCTGCGGGGCGGCAGGCTGTTCCGCAGGTTTCGGTTCAACAACCGGCACGGGTACTGTCACAGGCTGAGTCGATTCAACCACGGGCTGCGGGGCGGCGGGCTGTTCCACGGGTTTCGGTTCAATCGGCTTGGGCTCAACAACAGGCTGGGTTTCAATGACCGGCGCGGGCGGAGCCGCCGGTTTCCTCCCCGTGTCAAATTTAAAATTTATTCCCAGGTGCTGCGTTATCCCAAAGTCACCCATCGGCAGAAGCGCGTAATCCAGGCTTATATCACCCAACGCGACACCAGCCCCCGCCCTGAGTCCGCTGCCGGCGTCGCTGCCGGAATAGCCGGCCCTTAAAAACAGCCCTTTCATCGGCGAATATTCCACTCCGACACGCGGTTCGGGCTTTCCGGTATTAGGAATGCCGCAGTCAATCATCAATGCCAGCTCTTTGTCCGCAAACGGCTTATAGGACGCTCCGGCTTCCAAGATCATCGGCAGTATCTCGTTGGCCGCGTCAAATCTGACGGAACCGCCGGCGTTCTTTAATGCCAGGCCGAACGTGAATTTATCAAGTGAAGGGTGGGAAGGTTTGTAAAACAGCCCCAGATCAAATAAGAACGCGCGGCTGGTAGCGCCGCTTATTGTCTCGCCGGCGGTTTTTGCCGCCACACCCGCAACAAGCTCCCGGCTAAGCTTACGGGAAAAATCAAGACCCAGCACATACGCCCCGGCCGTGTAATCGGCTGTCCGGGTGCCGGCTGCGTCCCAGCCGTTTATGTCGCCGTAATCCACCCTGCGGTAATTAATGCCGTACGCATTTTTCCCCGATCGTCTGCCGATCGCCGCGTCCTGATAGTTTATCCCTTCAACCCACGCCGAATACGACAAACCCGCGGATATAAAGCCTTCTCTGCCGGAAGCGTAATTCAGGGCCGGATTGTAAAACACCGAATAAGCGTCGGTCGGCTTGGCCGCGCCCGCCCCGCCCGCCGCTATACCGGCCGCGCCCGCGTCCATGCGTAAAAAATCAAAAGCGTTCCCCGCCACATCGGCAGCCAAGGCGCCTGAAGCAAGGCACAATGCCGCTGATACGCTTAAAAGCAGTGTGTGTCTTTTGGTCTTCTTAATACTCATATCCTAAAAAGGGGGGCGCTGCATTTTTCTCCCTTCCATTTTCCACCGGTTACCGGCCACTGATTACCGGTTACCCTCCCTGTTCCCTTACCTGATTATCGCCAGCTTACCGGTCTGCCTGCCCACCGGGCTGTTTATAATATATAGATACACGCCGCTGGCCGCTTTGTTGCCGCTCTTGGTGCGCGTATCCCAGTTTATTGAGCCGCCGGACGGGTTTGAGGCTTCGGCTACAAGCTCCCCTCGCGCGGTATAGATCTTAACACTGCTCCCGTTCGGGACCACGAACGTTATACCGCCCGCGTCGGTGCCGGTTTTACCGGCGCCTGTGCCTGCGTTCGGGCCGTTCGGACGGAATGGCGACGGATATACCTTCGCCTGGCTCAGGCTTGTTATTACCGCCCCGCCAACCACAAAGAAACTGAAATGCGGGGCATATGCCGATATGGTGTTAGCGGTCTTTTCGGCAGTGGGCAGCGGCTCCCATTTGGCCGTGGTCTCGTTTAATACATAAATTCTCGGGTTCGTGATAACGGCCGGGTTATACGGCAGCGTTATAAGCATTGTGCCGTAGGGAAACACAATGGTCTCCGGGATGCACTTATCAGGGGAACTGGTGTTGTTGCAATAGTCTATCTCGGTGGGGCTTCCGGTCTGGCCGCCTGAATACTCGCTTTGAAAATCCGAGTTGGCCGAGGCCAAAAGCGCGTAGACCGGGGCGGTGTCCACCCTGATGTAGCCGTCCTTCGAAAACACGTTCTGCACTATCTCAACCGAGGTGTCGTTGCCCTGTATCGGCCTGACCACATTGCCCTGGTCGTATTTGAACTGGGTCTCAAAATTAAAATCAAGCGAATTCACCGGAACGCCGTCTTCGCTCAACACGCCCGTACCCAGAATTACGCTGTATATTGAGTTATACTCCCAGGAACCGGTGGACGGCAGGATATCCAGCCGGTTGTTTATCCAGTCAAAAGAGGTCGTTGAAAACGCAACATTTTCGTTCGGGTTTTGCCCGGTGCGGTCGCTTATTCGGGAAACGTGCAGCTCGGACAGGGTATCAGGCGAGATAGCCTAGTTGAACAGCAACGGCGCGGGCATACCCGTAGAAATGCCTATTAACTGACCTTTATACCGCCACGCGTCAAATTCTGGAGCCAGCCACGCCCACTGCTCTTTCGCCAGGCCGCTGTAAAACCCGATCTTCGCCGTTTTAGCCGTGCCGGAGGAGAGTTCCGCGGCAAGCGTCGGCTCGTTGGAGATAAACAGGGATTTATCGCCGGATGTCAGCGCGGAGGGAGAGTCTTTCGTCAGCCGGACAAGTTCCTTGTCGCCGGACGTAAGCGACGCGGCCGCCGGGCCGGCGCACCAGAAAGCAAGAACGGCAAATAATAAATATTTTTTTAAATCACAGTTGCGCATACATAGTTGAGCACATTACACAGTTACAACATAGTAATATAAAGTTGCACCTCTATTCAACGGTGTCGTAGAAAAAGACACCCTGTATCTTCCCCTTTACCTTTGACTTTATTAATATTATTATTTTATCTGACACACAGGAGGAAAAATGCAGGACAGAATTTATTACCCTGAAGATAAACTGCCGCTTGGGCGGCTTATTCCCATGGGCATGCAGCATGTGGTGGCCATGTTCGGCGCCACGGTACTTGCGCCTATACTCATGGGGTTCAACCCGCAAACCGCCATTTTCTTCTCAGGCATAGGCACGCTCTTGTTCATTCTTATAACCGGATTTAAAGTGCCGAGCTACCTCGGTTCCAGCTTTGCTTTCATCGGGCCGGTGCTTGCGGTTACGGGCGGCTTCGCCCAGAACATACCCGACGCGCTGTTCGGTATAGCCGGCGCGGCCGTCATTTACGCAATAGCCGCGCTCGTAACCATGCGCCGCGGCTCAAAATGGGTGGACCGCTTAATGCCCCCGGTCGTCACAGGCGCCGTAGTCGCCCTCATCGGTCTGAACCTTTCCTCTTCGGCCGTAGCAAATTTCTGCAACGCGGATTTCCGCCTTGCCACGCACGAAGACGCTCTGAAACTCTTCACCGCCTTAGTCACCTTCACCGTAGCCGCCTCGGTTTCAATTTACCTTAAAGGCTTTATGCGCCTTCTTCCAATACTGACCGGCGTGGTGATAGGCTACATATTATCTTTGGCCTTCGGCATAATAGATCCGGTACACATAGAAGCCATAAAAACCGCTCCCTGGCTGGGCCTGCCGCCCTTCATAACCCCGCGCGTAAGCGTTAAGGCTTTTCTTGTTATAGCCCCCATATTTGTTGTGCTGGTGGCCGAAAATAAAGGACACATACAGGCCATCTCCGGTTTCATGAAGCGCGACCTGAACCCTTACCTCGGCCGCGCCTACATGGGCGACGCCGTGGCAAGTTTCGTCTCCGCCATGGGCGGCGGCACCCCCCAGACCACCTACGCCGAAAACATGGGCGTAATGGCCATCACCCGCGTATTCAGCGTTTACAACTTCGTGGCGGCCGCCTGCATAGCTCTGCTGCTGGGCCTTTGCCCCAAATTCGGCGCGGTCATACAATCCATTCCGAACCCTGTGCTCGGCGGCGTAACCGTCATCCTTTACGGGCTGATAGCGCTCATGGGCGTAAAGATCTGGCTGGACGCCGGCGTGGACTTCTGCTCGCACAAGAACCTTATTATAGCCGGTTCCTCCCTGATAATTTCCACCGGGCTTGGCGTTAAAGGCTTTACCGTCGGCCCGGTAAACATCGCAGGCATAGCCTTCGGCACAGTGCTTGCCGTGGCGATGAACTGGATACTTTCTTTAGGCGGTCGGGAGAAATAAGAAACCTCATGCTGAACAAACTTCTATCCGTCTACAAACCGGCGGCCCACATTGAGCGCGTCCCAAAAGAACAGATCGACCCTAAATATAAGGCCATGCGCTTCCGGGTAATGCTATCCATCTTCTGGGGCTACGCGGGCTTTTATCTGGTGCGCAACAATTTTTCGCTCGCAAAACCTTATCTTATAAACAATTACGGTTTCAGCAAGGGGGATGTGGGGCTTATAGCCACCGGCCTTTCCGTGGCTTACGGTATAAGCAAATTCGTAATGGGCAATGTTTCCGACCGTTCCAACCCCCGCTACTTCATGGGCACCGGCCTTATACTTTCCGGCCTTATAAACCTCATATTCCCGGGCTTCGCCTCCGCCCTTTGGGCCATGGCCGTATTGTGGTTCGCGAACGGCTGGGCGCAGGGGATGGGTTGGGCCCCGTGCGCACGCACGCTCACCCACTGGTTCTCGGACTCAGAGCGCGGCACCCGGTTCGCCATATGGAACACGGCTCACAATGTGGGCGGCGGCAGCGCCGGTCCCATAATAAACGGCGTGCTGATACTGACCGCCCTATTCGCCGTGGGCGGCTCGTATGGCGCGAAACTGCCTTTTTTTGTCATTTTCTATGTTCCCGCAGCAATTTCAATAGCCCTCGGCCTTATGATCTTCATCTTTCTGCGCGACACGCCTCAATCCGTGGGCCTGCCACCCATCGAGGAATACAAAAACGATTACCCCGATACCGGCGTGGCCGACCCTGAGCGCGAAATGGGCGCCAAAGAAATACTTGTTAAATATGTTTTGAACAATAAAATGCTCTGGCTTATAGCCGTGGCCAATGTGTTCGTTTATGTGGTGCGCTACGGCGTGCTGAACTGGGCGCCCACTTATTTAAGCGCCGTTAAACAATGCCCGGCGGGTCTGGCGCGCTGGCAGTTTTTTATCTACGAATTCGCCGGCATTCCAGGCACGCTGCTTGCCGGCTGGGCCTCCGACAGGTTCTTCGGAGGCCGCCGCGGACCTATCTCCGTGATATACATGGCGCTGGTAATGGCGGCGGTTTACATCTACTGGAAAAATCCGGCCGGACATTTTCTGATAGACTCCGTAACATTGTTCTTGATAGGTTTCCTTGTTTACGGGCCGGTCATGCTGATAGGGGTAAGCGCGGTGGACCTTGTGCCGAAGAAAGCCGCTGGTACGGCGGCCGGGTTTACCGGCTTTTTCGGCTATGTGGGCGGAGCGGTTATAGCGGAACTGGGCATAGGCCGGGTGGTGGACCGCTGGGGCTGGGACGGCGGCTTTAAGCTGGTGCTAGCCGCCTGCGTCATGTCCATAATTTTAATGGGCATGACCTGGAAAGTGCATCATCAGGGGAAGCAAATAGCGAATAGCGACTAGGGGAGGAGTTCCTTGTTTATTTTGGAGGACAAATGAAAAAAATTATTTTTACGGCCCTGTTGCTGACGCCGGGTATACTGGCGTCGCAGGGGACTAAATTGATAGAAGTTCACGGGCACCGGGGAACGCGCGGCACGCGCCCCGAAAACACACTGTCCGCCTTCAGGGAAGCCCTGCGCTTAGGCGTGGACGTGCTTGAGATGGACATGAACGTGACTAAAGACGGGGTTATAGTCATTTCGCATGAAAAGTCCATAATTCCGGATATCTGTCTGGGCCCCGACGGCAAGAAACTGGCAAGCCCGGCTCCGATAATTTCGCTTACCCTTGAGGAAGTGAAAAAATACGACTGCGGCACCCTGCAAAACCCCAGATTCCCCGCCCAGGCGCCCAGCCCCGGTGAAAGGATCCCCACGCTGGAAGAAGTTTTCCAGATGGTTCTGGCTTCCACCGAGCCGGCAGCGGCCAGGGTAAGGTTCAACATAGAAACCAAGCTCGTTCCGGGGGAGCCTGAGCTGTCACCCCCTCCCGCGGTCTTCGCGAAGCTCTTCGTTGACATGGTCAAAAAATACGGTCTGACGGACCGCGTCATACTCCAATCGTTTGACTGGCGCACGCTCGTTGAGGCTAAAAAGCTGGAACCTAAAATAAAGATAGCCCAGCTTATAGAAGCGACGCTTGTTGACCTGGTCGCGGTCGCCAAAAGTTCGCAGGCTGACATTATCAGCCCGGAGTTCAAGTGGATAAACAAAGATGTGGTGGAGTATCTGCACAAGAACGGCATACAGGTGGTGCCGTGGACCTTGAACGATAAAAAAGATATAGAGAACGCCATAAGCTGGGGCGTAGACGGCATAATTACCGATTACCCCGGCGATCTCATAGACTATCTGAAGGCGAAGAAGCTCCGGTAATAAAAATCCCCGGCCGCCCGGCCGGGGATCTCAAGTTGGGAAATTGCTTTTTTCAGGGACGGCCCTTGAAGGTGCGCGCCACGCGCTCAAAAACCGGAAGATGCTTTGAATAAATATCTTTGGGGGCCGAGAAATGCATGACAAAGAATCCGTCTTTAGCCGGCAGGACATAGAACTTTTCCCTGAGCATAACGCTTTCGTCCGACTTGCTTTCGGGATGGAGATAATGTTTTTCCTCGCGGTCGAACTCGAACGCTTTCCTTTTGTTCAGGGCTTTGGTCGTTACCGGGCTGTATTTGTCGGTCGCCGCGGCCATCTCATCCTGTGAATTGCTGTCCACATAGTCCTTGTAATCCTTGAAGTATTTATTGCCTTTGGAAAAGTACGAAACATATAAGGTCACAGGGACCTTTTGCGCGTCGGGGGCGATAAGCTCTATCTTAAAAACCCCCATCTTCTCCTGATCGGCTTTTTTCTCCAGCTGCCATTTCTGAGGAACCTCGCATGAAAAATAGCCGTCCATGGAGAAAGCCTTAAACTCTTTCCCCTGGACGCCGGCGGCCGGTTTTGCGGCCCAAAGCGGGGCTCCGGTCATAAGCAGAATAAGGATAATTCTTAACATATAGCGATCCTCACAGAGCGGGCACTTTGCTCTTAGGCGCGGCCGCGGTGGTTTTAACCACCTGCCGCATGGAACCGGTCCACTCACTGCCGTTTTGATAATGGTCCTCGTATAAACTCTTATGCAGAAGATCGTCCTGGATCTTTTTAAGAACGGCGGTCTTTATCCCGCCCACCGAACCGGCCAGCTCCTGGGTGGTCATAGCCTTGGCTTCATCAAGGCTTTTGCCGGAGTTCTCTATTCCAGCCAGCTCCGCCGGCGCCAGAGCATTCCTTCGTTCCAGTTCGCCCGATATTGCTGAGAGTATTTGCGAGGAAGCCGCGCTGAACGAGGGCAGACCGGGATAATAGTCCTGATTCACCTTGTCGCCGAACTCATCGGTGTTCTTTCTGAAGGTCCTTTCAAGCTCCAGCCGTTTGTCCGCGTAGCTGCTGGAAGAAGCGCGCATTTTCAGCATCATGCTTTTGAATTTGGGGTCGTTCTTAAGTTTCCCCATGGTGTAAAGCGCTTCCATGGAACCAGCCTCCTCCTCATCTTCCGCCACATAGGGCTTGTAAACGCGGGCCTTTTCGGCCCAGGCGTGCTGCATCTGGTGCGTGCCCTCATGCACCAGCATGGGTGAAAGGTATTTGCTCAGGCCCGCAAGCTGTTCCTTGCTGCTTACCATGGAATCGGCGGTAATATTATTGACCCGCATATACTGTTGTATGAGCTCGGAGTCAAATATCATCTTGCGCGAGGACGGGTCATACTTGGCGTAGCAGCCCTGGCAGGACTCTATCGAAATATCGAGCCTTGCGCCCGAAGCGTAGAACTTGGCCACCTTGTCTCCGGCGACGTTTCCTTTTATCTCCGCAAGCATTGAGGGCCCGAGCATTTTGGCCAGCAGCTCGTTATTTTGAGGGGATATGGTTTCGCCGGGCTTTGACTGCCTTAAGCTGTCGATTTTTCTTTCCGCCGCAACGGGGCCCTTTATCTCGCTCTTGTCAAAAGCGTTGCCCAGCAGATAGATCTGCTGCTCTATGGGCTGGTCCTGAAGTTTCGCCAACTGGGCCGGTTTCAGCCTGGATTTAGTAAGTTCAACCGCGTTCATCTGGGCGATATACTTTTGCAGGCGGCCATTGCCCGGGCCGTCCAGGTAACCCAGGATCTCGCTGTTGCCTATGGAGGAAACAAAGGCGGGGTCGCTGCGGGTGGAACTGCCGACAAAACGGTCAAGCGCCTGGCCCGCTTTGAGAGTCATATAGTTATTCCTCTCTTTCAGCGTCATCGTCTCCCAGAGCGCCTTCATATCGGCTTCGCTTCCCTTAAAAATGGCGTCGCTCTTCACGATGTTCATTAAAAAGTTGCCGGTGGAATTTTTTACCTCCCAGGCCGCCAAAGAACCATGGCGATATAGAGGGGAAAAAGTATATCCATTGAACAGCGCATCCCAGTTTCTGAGCGATTTTTTCAGCAGAGCGGTCTTGCCGGCGTCATATTTCTCGTATTTGGCCGCCCAGTCCAGCGTTTTCTCGGGCTCCGGGGCAAGGCCGACTTTGGCAAGCGGCGACTGGTCCAGCAGGCGGGAGGCTATGGCTTCGCTCAGGTTCCGCTCCTGGGCAGCCGTCCAGTTCTTACCCAGCAGTTTTTCATACTCCGTAACCGCCCCGGCTTTTGATTGTAAGTCGGCGGCTTTGCGGGGGTCTGAAATAATGAGTTTATCCAGCAGCTCGGAGTCCGCGAGAAATTTGGCCGCGCCCTCCGGGTTGGCGGAGCTTATCTGCGCCTCATAGATCTTAAGCCGGGAAGATTCTTCTTTGGTCAGTTCCTGGGCGCTCAGGCCGCAAATACCCGTTCCCGCGGCCAAAGCGGCCAGCGCGAGGAACCGGGTTATTTTCAGCGTTTTCCGTCTCATAAAAAACCTTACTTTTGCTGCCTCGTGAGCATTAACTTTATAAAGTCGTCCCAAAGGCTGTCGGCGGCAAATCTGGTTTCATCATAACTGGAGTCGTATATCATCTGCGGGAAATAAACGGCCAGCCCCATCGCGCGGGTGTAATCACCATTCGGCCCTGTGTTAGCGTTGGCGATAAGCAGGCTGCCCGAGATGAACCTCTGCACGGCCTGGCCTTTGGCTTTGAGCGCCGGGGAAACTTTGGGGTTAGCGTTTATCTGTTTGATAAAATCGTAAAGATCTTTTGAGCGGGCGCTGTAGCCGTCATCAGGGCCCTTGTTGTTATACTCAAAAGAGAGAGTACCTGAAATAGCCGGCTTAAAGACGGCGGCGTTCTCCGGTTTTTTAGCCTCGTTCACCCAGGCGTTTAAAAGCTGCACAAAACCGTCCAACTGCGAGGTTCTTATGGCGGAAATGGTGGTGCCTTCGTTTGCGTTCAGGGTGCTGGCCTGATTGGCGTCGTAAAAATCGTGGAACTTCTCGACGATAATGCGGCCGAGGCCTTCCGCGTCCGCGCCGGGATTTGAGTTAAGCGCCTGAAGGATGGTGTCGTAGGGGAAGCCGTTGCCGGGCACTATTTCTTCGGCGCCCACCACCACATCGGTTTTATCCTTAAGCTCATAGGCCACGCTCGCCATCTGCATCAGGCAGGCGTCGGAAGCGTAGAGGTCCACTTTCTTGCCGGTGGAACGCGCTATTTCGGCCAGCGCCATGGCTATCTGCTTGTTGCGGATAAAATTTCTGGTGGTATCGTCATAGGCTATGCCCAGCTCCGCGCCGCTGTTGTCGGCGCCGCCGATGTCTTTGCGGCCCGAACCGTGGTTCCAAAGCACGGCCATCACCCTTTTGGCCGGGTATTTTTTTATGGACCACTTTGCGAAATCGGCAAAATGCTTCCAGCTGCCCATGTCGGCGTTCGGCACTTTGATCCCGTTCGAGATGATATGGGTAAGGTCGTCGTCGCCATCCACCATATTGGCGATAGGGAACCTTGTGTCTTTCTCAATAAGGAACCTGGCGGAAGTTCCCCTGTCGTTAACCACTCCGAGTTCGGCGGTCACGGCCACTTTATCCGTGGAACCCACCGTTTCCATTTCGTTCACATCCATTATGGCCGCCGGCGCCAGATTGTTGCGGCCGTTTATGAAAACCAGCACCAGCCATTCGCGCTCGGCGGGGGCTGTTGCCGGCGCCGGAGCCTCAGCCGCGGCCGCCGCAACAGGAACCGGCATGGATACAGGAGCCGCGCTTAAACCGGTCCCGCCGCTGTAAAGCTTATCAAAAGAAATATCCTGCGCCCCAAGGCCCAGAGCCAGAGCCGCCACGACCGCCAATGCTAAAAGGATATTCTTTTTCATAACTTCCTCTAGGATATTCTTGCACATAGCTTGACTTTTATCAAAGGTCTTAAGCCCCATGGGACAATAGGCCTTTAGACCTATACCCGCAAAAATTGTTTCTTGTTCATCGACGGCGTCCAATAAATAGTATAGCAGTATATCTTGACTTGTCAAGGGGGAAGAGCGGCAAAGCCGCCCGTCACAAGTCACAAGAGCACAGGTTACAAGCAGCTTAAGGTAAGATCCTTAAACGATGTGTTTCACCGTAACCTGTTGCCTGCGACCAGCAATTGAAGGTTTATCTCGGTTTTGTTCCGGAAAGCAGCGTTTGTATGACGGTATTGGCTATAGTAAGGCCGAAAATACCCGTAACGGTGGGCAGACTGCCCAAAGCGGCCCGCTGGCGGCCGCGGTCGTAGTAATCTTTTTCAGCCCCGGCGGCCTGACGGGCGTCCAGACGCAGCCGGCCCAAAGGCTCAGTGGAGTAAACACAGGTGAACTGCGCGGGAGAGTTCTTTTTCCTGAGCCAGTACCGGAGCCGGGTCGCAAGCGGGCAGCCGCGAGCTTCGGAGAAAGGACCTACGCGGATGGCGGAAGGGTCGGTGCGCAGGGCCGCGCCCATACAGGAGATAAGCCGCAGCCCTCTTTTTTGTGTTTCCGCTATAAGCTCGGTTTTAGGGCCCATGGCGTCTATGGCGTCTATCACCATGTCAGGGGCGTCCGCAAGTATGGCGCCAAAACTCTCGGCTGCGGCGAAAATTTTGAGCGGCTCCACGCGGCAATCAGGATTAATGTCAAGCACCCGGGCGGCGGCTATATCGGCCTTATGCTTGCCGATGGTCGAGCCCAGAGCGTAAAGCTGGCGGTTAATATTGCTGGCTTTTATGATATCAAAGTCCACCAGCCGCAGGCGGCCAACGCCCACCCTGGCCAGACCCTCCACGGCATAACTGCCCACCGCGCCAAGCCCGGCCACCACGACAAAAGAGGCTTTCAGGCGTTCAACGCCTGCTCCTCCCACCATTAATCGTATGCGCGCCAGCCTGTCTTCGGGCATAGTAAAAGAAGCGAATAGCGAATGGCAAATAGCGATCAGGGGCGGCGGAATTTTTTTATTTTCGTACCGGGGCGATATTCCCTGAAAATTTCCGGGGTGATATTCCCTAAAAATTTAATTCCGTTGGCCCAGGAAAGTTCTGCGAGACTTTCCCCGGACCGGTCCAATATCACCGCGGCGGCGGAAACGACCTGGGGCAGGCCCCAGAGGTCTAAGCGCAGGCCCGTAATGTCTGACTTTGGCGCGTCGGTCTCAAACAACAGGCGTTCGGGAGGCACGGCCCGAAGCGCCTCCCGCAACTTTTCCCTTCTCGGATTCATTATGGAGGCACTGAAGGAAAAATAAGCGCCCAATGCGGCGAACTCTTCCACCATTTCGGCCGGACCGCCGTAGGAATGGAACATGAAAGCGCCGGGCCGCTCCGTTCTTATTATTTTCATCATCCTGCCCCAGGCCTTCACACAATGCACACAGGCCGGCCGCTGCAGCATTTTGGCCAATCTCAGTTGGGCCGCAAAAACCCCCTCCTGCAAGGTGATATTGGGCTCTTCGGCCTCTTCGACCTCTTCATCCTCTTCGACCCTTTTCGCGGCGTCCAAACCTATTTCCCCCACGCAGGAAGACGCGTGGTGCAGCAAAAAACTCTCAAGGTTATGGAGCCAGCCAGGCTCGTCTTCCCTGATAAACCAGGGGTGCAGGCCGAAACAGGGCACAATGCTTTTATACGCGACGGCAAGCCCCATAACTTTTTGCCAGTCCAAAGGTGAAGTGCTGTTGCAGAGCATAAGTTCCACGCCCGCGGCGTCGGCTTTGAGCAGGGCTGCCGCATCTTCTACCGGACCGGCATAGTTCTGTATGTGATTATGCGCGTCAAAGAATCTGGCCATTGGTAAAGTTTACATGATAATCCCCGCGGCTGGCAAACTCAGACCCGCTGATTCCGGGCGACTGAAGTGCCCAAACGCATATAGGTCCATAAACTTTGAAAGATTAGGCCTATCGCCTCTATCTCAAAACCGAAAATTTGACTAAACTTGAAGTGTAGCGGGACAGAAAGTTTTTCGAACGCACGACAGGACGGTATATTCAGGAGGAAACGGCAAAATGACAAAATACGTAACTCTGGTTTTAGCGGCGGCCGTCTCATTTTCCGCCAAAGCCTACGCAACTGATGCGACCTTTGATACAGGCAGCGGCAGTGATACTACGCTTGAAGCATTGAAAGCCTTCGCCGGCCCCGGCGGCCAGCACCATGACGGTATCCCCCAGCCCGGCCAGCCAGGGCATGTTGACCCTGGGCACAATGGCCAGCTACCCGATAATCACGGGCATGACAACCTCCCGGGCAACCATGGCCAGCCCCAGCCCGGACATATTGACCCGGGGCACAACGGCCAGTTCCCAGATAACCATGGGCACGACAACGGCCCCGGCGGTCCCGGTCATCATAATGGCCCCGGCCCTCAGCCCGGCCCATGGCATCCGCAACCCGGCTATCCTGATAATAATCATCACGACCAGCCCTATTCCCCGGTCTACCCGGACATGAACTGCGTCACCTGGGAATTCACCGCGCAAACTCCCAACACGCGCACCGATACCGTCGGCGGCGAGGAGATGAGCTTTGACTGCTACACGGACAACACCGGCACACAGTACTGCAGGCCCACCGGCAATTATTTCAGCCGCAAGGTAACCGTGAACATCGGCACCCGCCAGCTGGAATCCTGGGAAAAAGAATCCCTCAAGGTTTGCGCAGATTCAGGCTCTTCCGCCCGCGTGGACACGGACGGCATGCTCTACCAGTACACCGTATCGTCGCAGGACCATAACGGCTTCCTGGGCTTCGGTTCGTATACGGAATTCACGCTGACCCCGGGCGCGAAGAAGCCGGCCCAGCCGGATTCAAAGGAACTTTCCGTGGCATCCGTTGTAAGCGCCCAGGACGGCGTGCGTCTTACGCTTAATGACGCGCGCGCCCAGTATTTCCAGGGCGAGCAGATAACCATTACAGCGGACGGCATGCGCATACCGGAAATAACCCCCGACATGCCAGTTCAGGATGTGCTGGACTCGTTTACTCAGTTTAAGGTCACGGGAACTTTCTCAGTGGCCGGATCCTACCAGCTCAAACTGATGGATAAGCCCAAGCCGGGCAAATACATGGTTACAATAACATTCTCGCGCCAGGGCCCGCTTTCCTCAGGCGCGTCCGCGGATGTGATAGAGACATTTGAAATTAAGTAACCGGGCGTAATACAAAAAACACCCCGCGTCCTTTAAAAGGCGCGGGGTGTTTTCTTTGAATTCAGTTTTGTGAAGGCTTAGGCGATCCGTATTATGAATATGGTTCTAAAACGGCCAAAATAGTATTATTATTATGCAATGGAAACACCTAAATTTGAGCTTTACGCGCCTGTGCGCAATACCATAAACAACGCTCTCGGCGTGGTTGTAAAAACCGCCGGAGAGAACATCACCATACAGCCCTTGTCAGGCGAGCGCATAACATTCCGCGCCCAGTATCTGGCCCCCGCATCGGAAACTGAAACTGCCGAGTTGGCCCCGCTTACAGCCCTCATTAAACAGGAAGGAGAAGACCGAGGCAAACTAAAAGCCCCGCCCGACCCCGCCTTTATCCGCGCCGAATTTGACAAATTTCTGCATCACATCGCCGTGCGCTATCCGGCTTCGGGCGAAGCTTTTAAAGCTTTTTGGCAGGATGTGCTGGCCGCTGCCGGCGACCTGCCCGGCCAAACCTGGGAAATGAAATCCAACACGGCGAAAAATCCCGGCCCCGTGCTTAAGGTTTACAATGCCGCCACCGGAAAATGGGTGTACTGCCTTACTTTCCTGGCCGGCTGGGGCCTGCGCATGGAGATCAAAAAAGAATTCCTGCCGCCCGAAAGCGTTCATCTGTTCCCCATAGACCACGCAATGTTCGGCGCCGGCCGCGCGGTAGAACTGACTTACGCCAAATTCACTCCTGAAAAGCAAAAATCATATCTGGACTGCATAAAAACCATATACAGGAAAACCGAATAGACGGAGGCTGTAGGCTTACTGCGAAATTCGTCCAAAAAACAAGCGCCCCGCGAATTGCGGGGCGCTTGTTTTTACATAAACTGCCGTTTAATGCTGGACCACCGAGAAGAAACAGTGATCAGCCTGGGACGGAATATTGTAGAAGTCGAACACGGGGGTTCCGTCACCGCCGCGATAGACGCCGTTCACCGGGTTGCTGACGGCGACCATATTCTCAAAGGCGTCATAATAATAGAAGCTCGCCGTGCCGTTGAACGGCATGGTTTGATCTATTATAAAGCCTTTGGCCGAAGAGCCGGGGATTACTGTGCAGACGGTATGGAACTGTGAGTAAGGATGATTGTAATTCGCCCACCACGCGTTGTAATTGTTCCACCAGTCATTGTAGGCGGGATCCGGGTGCTGCCAGCCATTGTGGTTCCAGTCATTATGGTCCCAGTCGGGATGACCATTGTGATGCGGATGCCATTGGCCGGGCTGGGGGCCGGGATGCCACGGACCAGGCTGGGGACCGGGTTGCGGATGCCATGGACCGGGCTGAGGGCCGGGATGCCATGGGTCGGGCTGAGGACCGGGATGCCATGGGCCGGGCTGAGGACCAGGATGCCACGGGCCGGGCTGGGGACCGGGATGCCACGGATCAGGATGCGGGCCGGGCTGCGGATTCCATGGGCCAGGCTGAGGACCGGGCTGCGGATGCCACGGACCGGGCTGCGGGCCAGGGCCATTGTGATCGCCATGACCGCCAGGGCCGGGCTGGGGACCGGGGCCATTGTGATCGCCGGGGCCGCCGTGACCGCCGGGGCCACCGCCAAATTTCATGTTATCCACTAATGCTTTGAGATCACCGGCATTGCCGCCGGCGGTATCAAAGGAAACTACTTGCGCTGAAACGAAACCCGCATAAGACACCAGCGTTACCGCCAGCACAAATGCGCTTTTGCCAAACTTTTTCATTCATACCCTCCGTTATTATTTCTCACTACTACCTTAAATCGTACCATTGATTAAGTGTCCGCCTGAAGAGACTAAAGGCCAATATTTTTCAGGCAAAAGACCTATGCTAAATACCCTAAAGGCCCAGGTGAAGACTGAGAGCTGAAGGATAAAAGAAGAGGTGCCCGTGACAATAGTGTGAAACTGCGCGGCGCAATAAAACAAAATGCGGGAATCCCCCGCTTGAGACTTGTGTCGTGTGCACTTGTGATTGGCGGCTTTGCCGGCCCGCCCTTGACAAGCCGGTATAATGGCATATACTATACTGGCGGGGTCGTTGCGGAAAGTTTTACGGGTGGACACTATAGTTTTATGAACTTGTATAAAGTATTCAGCGCTTTGCTCTTACTTATGCTAACGGCTCTCCCTGCCGCCGCGCAGGAAAACGTGCCCTGGGGAGCCCCTGACTACACGCTTGAATTCAAATACTTTCAGGAAACAAGCCGCCAGACCGAAGAGAACTGGGCCGCCCTCCCGCAGAAAGACCGGGAGTACGAACTGCTGGCCGTAAAGGAAGACTCCCGCATCCGGAACGGGCAGATACGAAGCTTTTACGCCAAGGCCATGGAAAAATGGGACATGGAGCGGCTACGCCTCCATATTTACGGCGTTAAGGAAGACAAAATAAGATTAGTGACCATCTGGCTTGGCGAAGAAAAAGCCGCCGCCCTTAAGCGCAAACTGACCGTCACGCGCGCGCTTACTGATAAAGCCTCACGCGCCGGCCTTGACGAGAACGACACCCGCGCTTTGACGCCTTACCTGCTGGACGAAACAATAGCCGCCCTTAAAGCCTTCAAAATTTCATCCGGCGCGGACAGCGCCGCACAAAACCAACCGGGCGCGGGCGGCCACGGCGAAACGCTTAATAATTTGACTTCGGCCGGCGCTTCGGCGCTTAGCAATGAGAATCTGACCAAATTATACGACGGGGGCAGCATAACCGGAGGCGAGCCCGTGGTTTCCGGAGCCGCCCGCGCCAGCGCGTCGGAAAGGCCGGCTGCGCCGACGGTTAAAGCGGGCAAGGCCGCTTTCGCCATGCCGAAAATAGCGGCCCCGGACGGAACAAAGTCAGCCGCTAAAGAAAACAAGTCTTCCGGCCTTACCTCCGACGCCTATGGCGTTACGGTATATATTAACGGAAACTCAACGCCCCAAACCTTCCGCCAGGGCGGCGAAGCCTCCGCCGCCATACGCAAGTTGCCGGACGGTTCAATAAACAAGGTTATCTTCTACGGCCATGGCGCGCCGGGCTTGCAGACAGTGGGCAGTTTTGAACTGGACTCCGACAACACTCCGGAAATTCTCAAAGGTAAAATGTCCGCCGGGGGCCTAGTGCAGTTTGAAGGCTGCAATACCGCTTCCATAGGAGAGAAGCCAAGCATAAATCCTCTTTTCGGCCTCTCTATCGGCATGCGGCGCCTGCTATATTTCAGCTTGCCTTACTTTCAGGAGCGCCTGCACGGCCAAAGCGCCGATGAGGCGCGCAAAACGTGGGAAAAGGTGTGGAACCAGGACCTGGCCCGCGACACCAGCGTGAAACTGCGCGGCTCCGTGGTATGCGGCAACCGCACTTTCGGCCTGGTGCCTGGCCGCCTGCCGGTAATTACCACCATCCTGGGCAACCAGGAAGCAACAACTCCGGGCTATGTGCTTTCCAAAAAAGCCTGCTATCTTAACGGCGCAGAGGTGAAAGTACCATGACCGACGCTTATTATCTTATAGAGACGGCCCTGTTGTGCGCCAGCCCTTTCGCGTTAATCGTGATCGGCATTCTGCTGCGCCGCAAGTTTAAACCCGTCATCCCGCCTGAAGGAGCCGAAGCGCCGCAGCGCTCCTCCGGACATAAAGCCGCGCGGCTTCTCGGCAACTTCCTTTTGGCGGCCGGCGTCTGTGCCGTGATCCTATGCGGCGTCTTCCTGCTGAACTACCTCGGCAAAATCTGAACAAGACGGCCGGGTTTGTATTAATGGAAGAATTCAATACATGCGTAGGAGGGGAAACCGCCATGCGGTGTCCCTTAAGCAGTTGGGAAGGGGTCGTCTACCAAGGGGCCTATGGCCTTCAGACGGCCAACTGAGTTTTTCAGGCTAATGGCAGGATCCGGATCAAAAAACAGGCGCCCCGCGGATTGCGGAGCGCTTGTTTTTTAATTTCCGAAGCACCAGCGACTGCGGCTTTCGGATCAGAGCAGCGGATTTGATATCAGGCCGTCGGCGAGTTTGGGTTCGAACCAGGTGGATTTGGGCGGCATGACCTGATTGTCGTCGGCCACGGCTATCAGTTCTTCCAGCGAGGTGGGGAAAAGCGCGAAAGCCGCTTTCATTTCGCCTGAATCTACCCTTTTTTCAAGTTCTTTCAGGCCCCGGATACCACCCACAAAATCCACGCGGTTGGATTTGCGCAGGTCTTTAATGCCGAGCACCCTGTCCAGCACAAGGTCCGAGAGCACGCTTACATCCAGCGCCAGCACAGGGTCGGCCGTTTTTGAAGGAGTGGGCGCCGTGGGCTTGAGCAGATACCATTTGCCTTCCAGATACATACCGAACTCACGGCGGGCGGC
Source organism: Elusimicrobiota bacterium (assembly GCA_026388155.1). Taxonomy (NCBI): domain Bacteria; kingdom Pseudomonadati; phylum Elusimicrobiota; species Elusimicrobiota bacterium. The sequence continues at coordinate 46,421 of JAPLKI010000013.1, read as the reverse complement.
GGGCTTGGCCTGGCCTCTTACTTCCTTAACCTCAAAACTTTCCTTAAGTTTCGCAAGGAAATCCTCCGGCGTCAGGCCGTTCAAATCCTTAACGACACGGTTATAATCCCATATCTTCATTTCGTTAACGGGGTAGGCCACGGCCAGATAGCAGTTATAAGGCTCGTTGCCGGCATGAGCCGCGCCGCGCTGCTCCATCATGTATTTTTTTATCCGGGAGGCGGCGGCCGAGCGGTGATGCCCATCGGCAATATAAACGGCCTTTTGTTTTTCAAAAGCGCCCTCAATTACGCGGATGTCGGCCTCCGCATCCAGGATCCAGATGGTATGAATAACCCCGCCGATGCCTTCCACGGAGAATTCCGGCTTTTCCGCCGATTTTCTTTTTATAATGTCGTCCACTTCGGGTATCTGCTTGTAGGCTATAAGCCCGGGGCCCGTCTGGGCTTTAACAAATTTTATCTGGTTTACCCTGTCGTCCTCTTTTACCGGGCGGGTGAACTCATGCTTCTTAATACGGTTGGCATCGTAGTCTTCAATACACGCGCCAACCACCAGGCCGGTTTGTATGTGCGCGCCCATCTGCAGGCGGTAAACGTAAAAGCAGGGTTTCTTTTCCCGCACCAATACGCCTTCTTCCAGCATTTTCTTGAAATTATCCGCCGCTTTCCGGTAAACCGCTTCGGAATAAACATCCGTCCCTTCCGGCAGATCTATCTCCGCCTTGGAAACGTGCAGAAAACTCAAAGGCTTGCCCTTGGCGAGTTCCCGCGCCTCTTTGGAGTTCAGCACATCGTATGGCGGAGCCACCACATCCTGCGCTTTGCCTTTTGCCGGCCTGATGCCGTAAATGGGATTGAATAAAGGAAGTTTGGACATATAATTGTCAGCGAATAGCGATTAGCAAATAGCGAATAGGGTGTAAGGAACTTCCTTATTTACTATTCGCTATTCGCTTCTTTGCTATTCGCTATACTTTATCTCCGTTTATCGCGTGGGTCTTAGTGCCGTTAAGCAGGTAGTCCGCTATCTGCTCGGCCGCCTGGCGCGCCACCGTAACCTGCGCGTCCTTCGTGGAAGCGGCTATGTGCGGCGTGGCTATCACATTTTCCATGCCGAAAAAGATATGCTCGGTCGCCGGCTCTTTGACGTAAACATCGCAGGCAAGCCCGGCTATTTGTTTGCTCTCAAGGGCCGCTTTTATGTCGGCTTCGACCATAATGCCGCCGCGGGCGCAGTTTATCAGTCGCACGCCTTTCTTCATCTTGGCTATGGCATCCTTGTTTATCATCCCCTTGGTGGCGGGATTTATCACGACATGATAGGTGATGAAGTCCGACTTCTGGTAAAGTTCGTCAAGGCTGACCATGTGAACGCCCAGTTCCCTGGCCCTTTCCGCCGTCATTACGGGATCGTAAACCAGCACTTTCATCTTCAGGCCCATGGCCCTGTCAGCCACCACGGCGCCCACGTTGCCGCAGCCGACCACTCCCAGAGTTTTGCCGGTGAGCTCCACTCCCTCAAATTTCTTTTTCTCCCACTTGCCGGCGTGGGTGGAAGCGTTGGCCTGGGGTATATGGCGGGCCAGCGCCATCATCATGGCTATGGCGTGTTCGGCGGTGGAAACGGTGTTGCCGAAAGGCGTGTTCATTACCAGCACCTTTTTGGAAACACAGGACGGAACATCTATATTGTCCACGCCGGAACCCGCGCGGGCCACGGCTTTAAGTTTTGTGGCGGCCTCTATAAGGTCACAGGTAAGGGTGGTGGCGGAACGCACTATTATAGCGTCAAACTCGGCTATGCAGGCTTTAAGTTCTTCAGGCTTCATGCCGGGTTTTACCACCGGCTCCAGCCCTCTTTCCCTAAGCGTTTTTTCACAGATAGCATCCGCCTTGTCGGCAATTAAAACTTTTTTCATTTTACGGTCTCCTTTGAATATTCTTTGGCCACTTCTTCGTAAGCCCAGTCCAGCCAATGGGTAAGGGCTTCCACATCGGAAGACTCCACGGTGGCGCCGCACCATATGCGGATGCCGGCCGGGGCCTTGCCGTAAGAATTGATGTCGTAAGCCACGCCTTCTTTATCAAGCATTGAGGTTATCTTCTTGGCGGCCTTGGTCCTGTCTTCGTCGCCCAGCTTCTGGAACCAGTCCGCTATAATTTTGAAACAGACGGAAGTGTTGGAGCGGGTCTCCCTGGTTTCGGCCAGGAAATCTATCCAGTCGGATTGTTCCACCCATTTTTCAAGAGCTTTCAGGTTGGCGTTTGAGCGTGCGATCAGGGCTTTCATTCCCCCTATTGATTCCGCCCATTTAAGCGCGTCTATGGCGTCTTCCACGCAAAGCATTGAAGGGGTGTTTACCGTGTTATACTCAAGTTCTCCCGGTTTCAGCTTGCCCTCGGCGGCCAGCCTGAACAGTTTGGGTAAAGGCCATGAGACTTTCGGCTCGTTCTCTTCCATCCGTTTGACGGCTCTCGGCGAAAGGATGACAACTCCGTGCGCGGCTTCGCCGCCTATCACTTTCTGCCAGGAGAAAGTTATCACATCCAGCTTCGAGTAATCCATTTCCATGGCGAATATGCCGGAAGTGGCGTCACAGATGGTGAGGCCTTCCCTGTCTGAGGATATCCAGTTGAGGTTCGGCACTTTAACTCCTGAAGTGGTACCGTTCCAGGTGAATATTATGTCGTTGGCGGGATTAGCTTTGGAAAGGTCCGGCAGTTTGCCGTAATCGGCCTTGTACTCGTTAATTTTCGGCAGTTTAAGCTGCTTTACCGCGTCGGTTATCCAGCCTTTTCCGAAAGACTCCCAGCCGAATATGTCCACGGGGCGGGGCCCGAGCAGGGTCCACATCGCAAGTTCAACGGCGCCGGTATCGGACCCGGCCACCACGCCTATGCGGTAATCCGCCGGCAGGCCGAGCACTCTTTTCATGCGCTCTGAAACTTCGTTCAGCCGGGCCTTACCCTCTTTAGAGCGGTGAGAACGGCCGACAAGCGCGTTCTTTAAGGCATCCACGGTCCAGCCCGGCCTTTTGGCGCAGGGGCCCGAAGAAAAATTAGGGCACTTGGTTTTTACTGTAGGTTTTTCCATTTTTATTCTTCCTTTGTCGCCCTTTATGAAGTTCTGTGCAGAGCTTCACAAGAACGAAAGTAATCGTGCAGACTTTTAGAGTGCTATAGCTACATTTAAATATATTAATCGAATGTTTGCAACCGCGTCTCCCGGCCCGCTATCCAAAAGAGCGGGGCAAGCCCAGCCCTTTTGGCCGCAGCAAGAGGCTTATAAACGACACTCTGGTCATAGAATCTGGAGTTGCGCACCAAAAGAGCTGGGCAAGTATTGTATCATTACCTATATAGTGCCCGGATTCCTAAACCGGGATATTGACCCGTTAATGGTTCTTTCGCCGTATAACTACATTTAAGGCTGTCATGAAATTCCCTGGAAAGAGAAAAAACAAGCATTACTTCCCGGTCACGGAGAAGGGTCGGGAAAGCGCCGACCCGCATTTTTTGCAGACAGAGCCGTTTTACCTGGTAGGCATAGACCAGCTGCTGGTGGACATTGAGTGCTGCGTTGAGCCGGAATTCCTGCTTCGGCACCGGCTCAAAAAAGGCGAGTCGCAAATCCTGAACGACCAGGTTGCCGAAGCTATATACAGAAAATTAAAGGCAGAAGGAAAGATCCTCGGCGAATACGCGGGCGGCTCGGTAGGCAACACCCTGCATAATTACTCTGTTCTATCCGACGAGCGCTCGGTCGCGCTTGGCGCCATTACCCGCAATATTACAGTGGGCGATTACGCCTTTAAATACATCCGCAATACCAGCGCGAAAGTCGATCTTTCTTATCTTCAGCCGTCCGACAATCCGATGGGAAGGGCGATGTGTTTCGTTACCCCCGACGGTGAACGGACCTTCGGCATAAGCAAAGGCTGCATGAACGACCTGACCCCGGAATTTATTCCCGGGGAAATCATTGAAAAAGCCTCAGCCCTCCTTATTTCCTCCTATATTTTACGCGATGAAAAAGACCCCATTTTCAGTTCTACGGTCAAGGCTTGTGAAATCGCTTTAAAGGCAAGGGTTCCTGTGGTGATGACGCTTGGAACAAGTTTTCTTATCGAATCCAAAAAAGATTTTTTTCGCGATTTCATAAAAAAATACGTCACCTGCGTCGCGATGAACGATCTTGAGGCGTTGGCTCTTACCGGTTTGAACGACCCGCTTCTGGCCGCTGAAAATGCTTTGGAACTCGCGGATTTTGTCCTTTTAACCGTGGGGGCGCACGGGCTTTACCTGGCGGGATATGTAGATGAGCAATTTGCCAGAAGGACCTCTTACAAACTTCGCGCCAAGTCTATTGTTGATTACAATATGTATGAATTCAGCCGCCCGATGAGAAAAAGCGGCTGCGTTAAACCGATAAAGATCTACAGCCATATAAATCCGTTCATGGGCGGCCCGAAGATCATCAAGAACACTAACGGCGCCGGCGACGGCGCTCTTGCGGCGCTCCTGCACGATCTAAGCGCCAGGAAATATCATCAGGCTAAAGTGCCGAATTCGCCCAAGAACCTGATAAATTCTTTAACCTATTCGTCCCTGTCCCAGATCTCAAAGTACGCCAACCGCGTTAGTTTTGAGGTTTTAGCCCAGAATTCACCGCGCCTGATGCGCGCCCTGCCTGAAAAAGAAGATAACCTGCAGCAGGCGTATTGGGACACCTGACCGGGAACGAGCAAGGCAGAAAGATATGCCCGGCCGGCGGTTATTACAGCCGCCGGCAGCGCCGATTTTGCCGCGTTATTATGTTAAAATATCCGGAGAGCGGGTCGCGCGGAGAGTAATTTTGATAGCGGGGGAGCAATGTTTTACAAATATATCATCAAATTTGACGGGGCGGAAGAGAAAGTTATTGATATACAGCTTGATCCCGTCACGCTGAACCTCCTGCCGAAAAAAGACGGGGATTTCCCGCAATGGACGCTCCTGGACTACGGGAAATGCAGCGTCTGCCCTTACGACGGCGCTTCGCAAAAATACTGCCCCCTCGCCCTGAACCTGGCCCACGTGACGAAGATGTTCTCCGACAAATCCTCCACCATGACCGTGGATGTGCGCGTAGTCAGCCGGGAGCGGGAATATTTCAAAAGAACAAGCCTGCAGACCGCGCTCAGCTCGGCCATAGGCATATATATGGTGACCAGCGGCTGCCCGGTGATGGATATTCTAAAACCCATGGTCAGGTATCACCTGCCTTTTGCGTCGCTGAACGAAACGGTAAACAAGTCGGTTTCCTCTTACCTGCTGCAGCAGTATCTCCGGAAAAAGGAAGGCCTTGAGCCGGACTGGGAACTGAAAAAACTGAGCAAGGCCTATGAAAACATAGAGATTTTGAACCGGGCCATAGTGGGCAGGATCAGGAAAGTTTCCGAAAAAGACGCCAACTGTAATGCAGTCATTATCCTGGACGTTTTCGCCAAAATGGTCCCCCGGCGCATAGGCCAAAGCATCCCCGTAAAAGAATTTCTTCTTCACGAGTGAACAGGCACGGCTTAGCCCGGCTTTTTTGATCCTCCCTGCTACCGCACAATAACTTCCATTATCCTGAAAGTTTCAGTTGAAACTTTCCCTTCGCGGTGCTCAGGTGCGCTTCGCGCGGTATACACCCTCGCAAATTCTGCGCGCAATGCGCTTGATTTGCGACCCGCAAAGCGGGGAATCCTGGCCGTCTGATGGCCATAGGCCTTTGTTACGGCACCTGCGAAGGCATTGCATATTTTTGTTCCTTATATTTTCAAATGAGAATAACCTTGAACTGCAGGATTCAGGTTATGTCAGCTGGACAGGACAAAGTTCCTAAGGCTATAATAGCGAAAGGGAGCAATGCCTGAAATTCACAAGAGTTCCCTAGTGTAGTGCGTCAGACATCTCTTTATATTTGACTGGCCGAATTTGGAGCGAAACAAGGAACGAGGAGCGCGCATAGTGGGTCTATGTAAGCGACGAGTGACGCAGTTGTAGCCCAAAAGCGGCCAGCCCCCTGGGGGAGGCGCATTTTTGGCCGGCTACTTCGTTGCTCCAATACTTGCGTAGGTGCCGTAACAAGCACGGTGTGCATCAGACGGCCTCACTTACAGACCCCCGGTATGCTCACCCTTTCCCAACGGCTGAGGGGACACCGCATGGCGGTTTCCCCTCGTCGCGCCTTGTATCTGGCTCAAACCTGCGCCTCCAAATGTCAAGAAGTGTTTGACGTACTACACTAGCGGGTGTCTGACCGGGCGGATGCTTTCGGAGTGTGCGGGCTGCCTTCGGCAGGCGCTCCGTGAAGAAAAAACAAAAAACTTCGGTTTTGTGAGGAGGAGTTATTCCCGTGAAAGATAATCTTATTTTACCGCTTTTAGGTTTTGCCGCAGGCCTGGTTATGCTGGTATTGGGGATTATCAAACGCGGCCGGGCGCGGTCGTACAAGGATATTCCCTGCGGCGGCATTGGTTCGCAGGCCGGCGGGGCCAGGCAATTCATAACCGGAAAGGCTCATTCGCCGGCTCTCGTAAGCTCCCCTGTCACTAAGACCGCCTGTTTGTTTTACCTTGAGACGACAGACCGGAAGGAAAGAGAGCGGATAGGAACTGCTTCCTCTTCACAGGGAGAATGGCGGTCGCGCTGGGTGAGGGAATCCACGAACGCCAACGGGGGATTTTTCGTCCGCGACGGTTCAGGAACCGCTCTGGTCGTCCCTGTTCCGGAAAGCGTTGATTTCCGCAAGCCCGCGGCGACTGAGTCCAACGATTCGCTGCTGCCCGACAACACCTCCGGCGCCATCAGGAAATCGGAGCTTATTATAGCGGAAGATGAAGATGTGGCGGTCCTTGGAAGGCCGCAATCCCTGGGCGAATTCATGCAATACCTGCGCCAGAACACGGATATATGCGTTCCCTCCGGCCTTTTAACGGAACTGGCCAGGCTGGAGAACGATCCCGGCTCCAGCGGGATGCCGTGCTTTTTCGGTCCCGGCGTGGAAAAGGTGGCCGACCAGTCCTACGGCGACTATATCACCGGTATCGCATCATCGGCCTCTTTACTGCTGCAGATAGGGATTGTTATAGCCGCCATTGGCGCCGGCGCCCTTATTTACGCGCTGAAGTAGTTTTAGAAACAGGAACAGCGGCCATTTATTTTGCTTTTGGGCGGCCCCTGGACAAAGGCATGGAGTCTGCGTCTGTCCATCCTCTCCAATACCTCTTTGGAAAAAGTGCGGGGCCCGCAAGATCAGGTTGCTGCGGAGGCGCAGGGCGGAGCGAAGCTGCACAAGCCCAAGGCAGGTTTAATATCTTCAGCCGGAGAGCGCAGGTTAGAACTCCGTCCAGATGGTAGTACCCTTTACATCCTTATGGGTACAATTTACCAGAAAATTGCCCCAGTTGGCTGTATCGGACGAGTCAGAGTAATACGCCCAGCCGCCGTAATCGGAGGGTGTGTTGTAATCTTCCCCTTTTTTAGTAGGCGGGGAGGTGACCGGGAGACTGGCGTTGGTGTAGAGGGATGGAACGTCCGGGATACCATCATGCCCGGTGAGGGGCAGTTTCGCGACAGGTATTTCCTTTATGTATTTGGCGTTTACGGTGAGGCTGGTCAAAGCGTCGGCGCCGGTAGGGAACCAGCCTTCGTTGTCGCTGTAGTAGATCTGCAAAGCGCTTCTGACGGCGGAGAGGCCGCCCTTCGTAGCGCCTTCCTTCGCTTTGTTTATCATATCGGCGAACTTCGGAATAGCTATAGCGGCCAGGATACCGATGATAGCCACCACTATCATAAGCTCTATCTAGGTGAAGCCTTTCTTTGTTAACTTCATAATCCGCCTCCTGTGACCGCTATCCGGGAAACACCGCCTTGAAGAAATCTGTCTGTAAACCAAAAAGCCCGGGAATGCCGGTCCGGGCCTTTGTCCTGCTGAGATTTTCACTTCGGAACAAACTTTTTTAGCGATACTTTTTTACGATCTCCGCCATCCGCACGTGAATGGCCTTTCTCTCTTCAGGTGTTTTGGCGGCGCGCATCTGCGCGTTAAGCGGCTTCAGTTCGGCCTGCAGCAGGGTGTTCTTTTCTTTACGGGCCTGCGCCGCAGACCTCTGCTCGGGTGTCAGCTTAGCCTCTTGTTCCGCCGCGTGCCTGGCCATAAGGTCCTTTATCTTAACCTGATAGCTCTCGCGTTCCTGCGGGGTTTTAGCCTTCGCCATGGATTGCTTCAGTTGATACAGCTCCCAGCGATATGTGTCCTTTTTGAGCATTTCCTCCATCTTCTGCTGGCGAGCCGCTTTTTCCGCGGAAGTCAACTCTTTCACCGGGTGGGCGGCCCGGTACGCCTGCCTGGCCTGATTCATCTTTCCTTGTATTTCCTTGCGCTGCTCAGGCGTTTTGGCGTTCTTTAGCTCGTTCATAAAGCCTGCCATCTGCTGATGATACGGGTCCTGCGGGTGATTGAGCGCGGGCGGCTGGCCGTGATTCGTCCCAGCCGGCGCATCCGCCGCGGCCGCGGACAGCGCCAGCGCGCCTGCCAGCGCGGACAACAAGAGCAATGCCGTGACAATTTTTTTCATAATATCCTCCAAGACTGTTTTATTCCAAAAACGATACTTTGTGACGATAAATAGTGGCTGACCCAATTTCCATGTGCACTGCGCGGTTATTTTCCGAGTTTCAGGGATACTGAATAATTGAGGCTTACATCGTTGCGGGTGACTCCCGGCAGCGGCCTGGATGAATACTCATTGTTCAGTGTTATCCGGAAAAACCATTTTTCCGGCACTATCGTAAATTGAAGAAATGCTTCGGCGTATGTGCGGTAATCGCCAAAATCGGCGATTAGCGGGAAATACATAAAGTCAGTGCCCAACTGCGCGTAGTCGGACAACCGTACCGGGACTATGAACCTTGCCGCGCCGCGGAATTCACGCTGTACGAGCCCGGTTTCGTAGGAGGAATATTCAGGCATGGGCCCCACGCTTATAACCACGCGGTCTCTGGCTTTTTCCTGCAATAAAAAGTGGTAACAGATTCCGGCGGAGTTGGCTGTGCGGTACTTTAGAAGCAAAAACTTGTTTTTGCCGTGCGTGCTGCTGACATACAGATTCAAATGAGGCGCTGCGGCGTAGGTGTACAGGAATGCGGCGCGGGTTTTATCCATAACAACGCTATCGCCGAATTTGACATGATTTTCTTCGGCCTGGATAAAGAAGGTGTTTTTTTCGTCCATGAGCCTGCTGAAATCCATTCTGCCGTAGTATCCCACGCTGTCCACATTGCCGTGCATGTAGCTGCCGCCGGCGGAAAGGTCAAGGCTGTATACTTTAACCGGCTGCCATTTTTCCGGCGCGCGGATACGCAGATCGTCGTAGCGTGAAAACTGCTGCGCATGCAGCGTAACCGGCGCAAAACAAATCATTGCTAACATCGTTAATTTTGATTTCATATTGAAAATAATAGCAAAAACCGCGCCCAAAGCCGAAAACTGAATTTTTCTTGATGAAAATGTTTTTAAATAATGCATTCCCGCTCTCTTTTTGCGCTTTGCGAAATTTAAATTTACTAATCATGCCTCTTTATGGGAGAATAATAGAATGGATGGAGGAATTATGAAAACAATTATGGTAGCGCTATCCCTGATTATTGCCGCGTTCTCCGGAACGATTGCGCAGGCCGCGGACAATAAAGGAAAAGTATTGGTGGTCATGTCCGGCGTTGACTATCTGACGCTTAAAAGCGGCAAGCGGCATCCCACCGGCTATTTCCTGTCCGAACTGACAGGGCCCGCTCAGGCAATAGCTGCCGCCGGCTACGACCTGGTTTTCGTCAACCCTACCGGCAAAGAGCCTGCGATGGATAAAACAAGCGACAGCGCGCAGTGGTATAAAACGGAGCAGGATTATCAGCGGGCCAAAGCTTTTATAAACAGAGCGGCCGGCTTAAAAAAACCGCGCAGGCTGGATTCATTCACGGACAAGGAGCTCTCAGCATTCAGCGCCGTATTCGTGCCGGGCGGCCACGCGCCCATGGAGGACCTTGCCAAAAACAGCCGCCTGGGGCGGATACTGGCTTTTTTTCATAACAAGGGAAAACCCGCAGCGTTTATTTGTCACGGACCGGCGGCGCTTCTATCTTCGGTCGGCCGGGGAAAGTGGATATATAACGGCTACAAAATGACGGTGTTCTCCACCCCCGAAGAAAAGCTGCAGGAGAATGATGCCGCGCTGGGAGGTTTTGTCCGTTTTTACGCGGCGGAAGAATTGTCCAAAGCGGGAGGATCGGTCGATGCCGGCGCGCCCTGGAGCAGCCACGCGGTGCGGGACAGGGAACTTATCACCGCGCAAAATCCGATGTCGGAAGGGGACTTTACCCCCCTGTTACTGGAAGCTCTGGCGGAGCAGCGGACCCGGAAGCTGAATGCGGCGGAGTTCATGGATGGGCAGCCGCTGCCTGAAAGCAAAATGGTCAAAATCTTTTCTATCCAGGCATCCAGCGCGGCTTATAAAACTTTTTACTGGGGAGTTAAAAAGGACGGACAGCCGGAAAAAGACTTTCACGAATGGCTAGCATCGCATGTAAAAGCGACAACCGCGGCTTTTAAGGAAACCGCGCTGACAGAGTATACAGCTGTATACATGGACGGCATGGAACTAGCCTATCAGACCTGGGTAAGCCAGGATGCGCTTAATAAGGCCTTTGAGACGGAAGCGGGCCGTCAGCTGGCAAAAGACGTTTCCGAACATATGGACGCCCTGGCTTTCAAAAAAATCTACATACCCGAAGAGCGTCCGGTGCACTGAAAAACCTCTGATTTAACTTGGCGCCGTTTGCCGAGCGAAAGCCGCAGGCCAAAATAAAAACCTGGCTTATAAAGTAGGGAAGAGATTACAACGATTAAAGAGAGATTACAGCAATAGCAGACAGATAGGCATAGATTATCATCGTCATCTTTTTCTCATCGCTGAAATCTATTTTTCATCACTGTTATCTCCCCAAAAGAAAGGGTCCGCGAGACACCCGTTTGATAAGGGCCGCGGACCCAACAATAGTCTAGCAGACAGATTTCATTTGTCAAGGCCCAGAAAAAGTGAAATTAAAGATCCACCCCGGCCTGCATAAGCCACCTTGAAAAAATACCGGAAAAAGGTTCTAATATTACCGAGGCTCCATGAAAAAGAAAATTTTGATAACCGCTTTTATGCCGTTTGCCGGTCGCAGACAAAATTCCGCGCTTGAAGTAATGGCGCGGCTTCGGCCTTCCGCTTTTAAGAACTGTCGGCTTTACAGGGAAAAACTGCCCGTGAGCGGCCAAGTTATAGGCCGGAAAATTTCCGGCCTTATTTCAAAGCTAAAACCCGACTACCTTGTTTCGCTGGGGCTTGCCGCAGGAGAAACGGCCATACGAGTTGAAAGATTCGCACTCAATATCCAGGATTACGGTATTAAAGACAATTCCGACTATCAGCCCAAGGGCCGGCTGATAAAGAAAGACGGCCCCGCCGCGTACTTTGTGACCTCAAACCCCGCGCGCCTGGCGGCTGCGGTAAAAAAAGTTTCGGTCCCGGCCTACGTAAGTAACCATGCTGGCGCCTATGTCTGCAACCACCTGATGTATGAGGCCCTGCACGTTATAACTTCCACCAAATTGAAGACAAAATTCGCTTTTATACACCTGCCGCTGACCACGGAAATGACCGCGCCGGAAACAGGCCGTACCATCCCACCGTCGCTACCGCTGGCCACCCTGTTAAAAGCCGTAGAAGCTATTATAAAAACCCTGGCCTGATCCGGCGCGCTCAAAATCTTGCGTTGACTATTACCATTACCGGCAGCGTGGAATTTTTTATTATGTTCACCAGGCCTATTTGCAGGCCTTTACTCATGTTCTCCGCATAATTTACAAAACCTAGCTGAAAGCCGGTGAATTTCTCGGCGTAGTTGACCCAGCCTATCTGCGCGCCTTTCATATCTTTAGCCATGTTAACGCCGCCCCACTGCATGCCGGTGGCCGTGTCGGCAGAAGTCACCAGGCCTAACTGCAACCCGTTAAGATTGCCGGTTTTGCCGTAAATGAACGTCCCCTGCAATCCGGTATTAGACGGCGTATTGGAATATAGAAGCCCGATCTCAATGCCGCTGACAGAATGGACCAGCGGATAAGCCGCCGTATCGCACAGGGACAGCTTAAAGAAACTGGGGTCAGCCGCAAAAGACGCCGAAACTCCCGTAAAAAGTAAAGCTGCCGTAATAATAAGTTTTTTCATGGTTTTCCCCTTAAAGTCTGCGGAAAACAATATACCATTTTGGAACGCGAAAATCCGTCTCCTCGCCCTATTCCCTATCCGCTAGCCCCTAGCCCCTGCCGTTCACGCCCATTGGCGGCCGCACATTATTTTGAAGGGGCAAAGCTCGCAGGTTTTTATATCGGAGGCGGGTTCAAAATTCAGCTCCGGGGACTTGATTTCATAAACCAGGTAAGAAACGGCCTTTTGCAGTTTGGCCAGGTCCGCGGCCTTATCTTCGCTCTTGGCGAACAGAAATTCTTCGGTTATCTTATGAGAGCCCAGCATCATAAGGCAGGCGTCCACGGCTTCAAGCGCGACATACGGGTTTTCGGCCAGGTAGAACATTACATAAAGCGGCAATTGCACGGATTTCAGGGTTTTAGGCCAAGATTGGCGGTCTTCAATATCAAATTTTTTTAGGTTGGGCGTTTTGGCCGTGGAACCGGTTTTATAATCCACTATGATATGGGCATTGCGGCCCTTTTCATCCGGGCGCAGGTCTATGCGGTCGGCCCGGCCGGTGAACTTAACTCCGTCCAGGGTAATATCGAAAATCTTTTCGCAGCTTTTTATCTGCGCTTTGCCCGCATTTTCCTTATGATAAAGCAGGATATCGCGCAGGCGGCGCAATATCTGTTTTTTTATAAGGTATTCGTAACCGGAGTCATGATTTTTAAGCCCGGCGTCAAATATCTCTTCGGCTATTTCGGTCGCACGGGTGAGCTTTAACTCTTCACCTTGTTTGTGTTCCCTGAATAAGCGCTCCAGTATCCCATGCACTATGCCGCCAATTTCAGCCTGCCCGATTTCGTCTTCCACTTCGTCTTTTTCTTTTACGCGAAGCACATACTGGTAATAGAATTTTAAGCCGCAGGCAAGATACGCGTCCAGGCTTGACGGCGAAAAGGTGAAATTTTTGAGGTACGCCAGGACATCTTCGGCTTTGGCCACTGGCGGCGGCTCCTGCTGTGTGAAGTTAAGTCGGAAATGCACCTCTTCTTCTTTGGGTTTTTGCCCCGCCACTTCAAGGTCCCAGATAAGTTTCTGAACGAACGGGCTTTTTTCGATATCGGGCGCGTCTTTGTAGAAAATGTGGGCTTCTTCGGCCTGGGAGATAAGCACATTAAAGTAATATTTTGCCACCGACTCGCGCGTTTTGTAGGTGGGCAGGCCGAGGCCCCGGCGGATAAAGTGCGAAAGGATGGTGTCTTCTTTTTTTGAGCCGGGCAGTATGTCGGCGTTCGCGTCCAGGAAATAGACGCGGTCAAATTTAAGGCCGCGGGTTTCAAGCGCCCCCAGCACCTGCAGGCCGGAGAGCGGAGTGCCGGGGAACGGATAGGCGGAACCTTTAATATAGGACTTGAGCAATTTGAAGTAGGAGGAAATATTTTCAAGGCCGCGGCCGGAAAGCGCGGAGTTTGAGAAGGCGTGCAGGTCTTCGTAGAGTTTTTCTATGAACGGCGCGGAATAGGGGTGAAGGTTCGCGGTGCTGTGCTCCGAGATGAAGGAGACCACAGCTATAAGTTTATCCGCGAAGTCTTTGATGCTCTCAAGTTTTTCAAAGGGGCGGATTAGGTTTTTGTGGATGTTTTTAATATGCGCCTGTATCTCTTTAACGGTCAGTTGGGCGTCGGCGTAGTTTTTAAGCAGGTCGGCGCATTGTGCAAGCAGGGCGGTGTCGGTTTCAATATCTTCAAGGGTCAGGTATTTGTTTATTTTGGAGGCCAGTTCCGTCTCTATGGTCTGAAAAATAATACGCGTCGGTTCGCTTGATCTGTTACCTGTTACCTGTGACCTGTCACCTGTGTCCTGTTCCCTCTCACTTGTGACCTGTGACTTGTGACCTGTGACTTGGAAGTATATGTTCTTAACGTACGGATGAAAAACGAATTTAAGGTAATTAGGGGCGAAGTATTGGTCCCCTGAGCGTTTTTCAAGCAAATCGCCCAAAGAGTCTATAAGCGAATAGACCGGCGTGGCGGTTACGGGATACCCCATAGAGATGTTATAGTCCCTAACTTCCCCCAACACATTGAAAAGCACGGGAAACAGCGCGTCCGAAGATGGCAGAACCACCACATCTTTTGAAGTGAGGGTTTGGCCTTTTAAAATATTCGCAAGTTTAAACACTTCCCCGTGCAAATCCGGCGCTTTATAGAAGTGTAAAGCAGGCTGGCAGGCTGGTGAGCTTGTAGGCTGGTAGGCTTGAAGAGAACTCTCAAGAAAAGTGAACTGTTCTTTTAGGCCCGGTCCTTCCTGCAGCAGGAGAATGGAATCGGGGAGCCTGGCGAGGGCCTTGAAGATTTTCTTTTCCGACGCGGTCAGGGCGAAAAAGCCGGCCAGGATTATTTTTTTATTTCCCAGGCCGGTCTCCTGTATTTTTTCGGCGGTTTTGGCGTATTTAAGCGACCGTGTAAGCAGTTTTTCTTTTTCAAGCCGGGTGTAAAACTGTTCATACACTCCGGAGAAGCTTTTCAATTTTTTAATAAATGAATCCGACCCTTTTATTTCACCTGGCAGAATGGAATCGAAGTCTTTAAGCTCCTTGGGAGTTTTGAGCTCGATCTTAAGCTCTTCAAAATCCGAAAATATCTTAAATCCCCAGGGCAGGAAGGTATCCAGAGAAAGGTTGCCGGTTTTCCCTATAATGCCGGCCAGGTCGCCCAGCATATTGTCGTAAAGGATGCCCACGGCGTCAAGATTGGATAGTTCCGTGCCTTTTATTTGCGCCAGTTCCGCCAGGTGGTCTATAAACCCGTCCATGGAAAATATAACAGGCGGCTCAAAAGCGGCCCCGAGCTTATCCGCCAGGTATTTGCGAAGGAAGTGGGCGGGACGTTTGCCCGGAAAGACCACTATATTATCAGCCAATGACTTATCTGCCAGTAAAATTCCCCCGGCTTTTTCAACCAGATTTTCCCGCGGACCGATAATATTTATCTTCATTAGCCTAAAAGTTGCAGTTGCAACTTTTCCTTTCGCAGAGCTCAAGGTGCGCTTCGCCCCGCACTTTGGCCCATTTCGGAAAAAGTGCGGGGCATTGCGCTTGGTTTTCGACCCGTTGCTGCGGGGAATCCTGCATTTTATTGTTCACCTGATTTTCCTATAGAAACCAACATTAACTGCAGGATTCAGGTTAGAATGAAACGCCGGCGGTAACCTGCACCATCAGTTTCGCTCCGGAGAAAGTATATTCACTGTCGGCCGGGCCAAGATAGGCGTTCACAAGGCAGCCGGCCGAGAAGTCGTTGATATTCTTGTAGGTCACCCCGGTGGAAAGCACGCCGGAATTATCGTTAAGGTTGCGCACATAATTCATATTCAGCGTCATGTCCGTTATTATGAACCGGCTTATGCCGGTGAACACCGCCCCGTAGTATTTAGACAGGTAGTTGGGGGTATACAAGCCGTTGCCAAGCATGAAATCCCTTTTTGTTCCGGGGCTCAGTACCGAGAGCGGCCCGGAGAAAGTGTAAGGCGTCATGTCCCTGAACGGGGTTTTAGTATAGCCGGTCTGATTATAAAAGAATTCGGTAGCCACGGTAAGCCTGTCGGTGAAATTGCCAAGCCGAAACCCTTTGCTGAAATTAACGGCTGCTTTGGAAACCCAATCGTCTTTCTTCCGATATGTATCCAGCACACCGCCGCTGTCCCGGATGAACCGGGTATTGTCGCGGCGCGCCACGCTTACTTCGCCGGCTATATCCACATGCCCCAGGCGGCTTGAAAGGTCGTAGCCGAAAACCGGGTAACGGCCGCGCTTGGCCCAACCCGAAAAAGCCATTTCGGTCCTGCCGGTGAGGAATTCAAATTTCAGCGCGCCGCCCAGATCCCGGTCTTCGGCCGCGTTGCCGGTATCCAGAAAACCGTAAATATTATAATCGGTGCCGAAAGGAACATGGAATTTCACGCCGTAGGCCCCATCGCGATAGCCTATTTTTGGGATAAAGGTCTTTTTCTCCACATTCACAAGGTCAGTGGGATTCCATAAATAACACCTGCCCCACTGCAGCACCTGCTTGCCGGTGCGGAAATAGGCGCGGCGGTTTATATTGAAATCCAGAAAAGCCTCCCGCAGTATGGAAGTTGTTTCCCGGGTTTTTGCGTAATACTCCGTTTCCATGTTGGCGAAAGCTTTGACCCCGTTCTTCAGGCGCGCGTCCAGCATTATGTTGCCCAATATGTAGGAGTTGAGCGGGTTTCCGGTAGAAGTGCTGTAAACAACATCCTCCAGCACGCTTACCGCCTCGCCGGAAAAAGCCACGGTTTTCTTTTCCTCGGCCGCGGGCGCCGCCGACGCCTCCTGTGTGGCCACCCCGGAGCTTGAGAACATTTCAAGCTCCGAAGCGGCATCCTCCGCAAAAACCGCGGCAGGCCAAAGAATAAGCCACAACGCCGCTGTCATGAAAATCTTTTTCATAAATTATCAAATAAAATATTGAGATCCGTATTCAAAACTTGTGACTTGCAACTTGTGACCTGTGACTTACTTACTGAGATTCTCCAGGTACGCCTTAGTGAATATTTTATCGTCCAGCTTGCCGGGGACGATATTAGCTATCTCCACTATGGTCTTGTTGCCTTTTTCGAACTCGTCAATGAATAACTGCTTCACCGGCACATAGCGCCCCTCTATCTCGGTGAACTTGATGGAATACGCCGTCTGCATCAGCGTGCCGGAAAGGGAATAGGCCTCCTGCTTGAGCAGCAGGTTGTTGTCGCGGCGCGTCCAGAAGATCTGGCGTGGATAATCAACATCGTTGACCCTGGCTTTCAGCTCGAATTTATATACCGGCACTTTGCCGAGAATATCCTCCGAGATCTTTTCGGTGCCGGAAGAATCGAACACGGGGCCGTAAAGCTCGTCAAGCTTGCGGGTTTCGAAATCCGAGCTATGGGCGTCGGAACCGCCTATGCTTTCGTCGCGGTTCACGTGCTGAAAAGTGCGGGTGTTCTTGCGGTACATCCAGAAGTTGTCGCCCACGCGGATATAGCCGTTGCCTTTTTCGTTCTCGGGGGCGTTCATTACTATAAGAAAAGCGTCGTCGGAATCGCGGCGGAAGTAGGCCATGTCGATTATTTTGGTGCCCTGTCCGGCGCGCTGCTGGGTCAGGGTGACGTCGGCGCGGACATCCTTTTTCATTTTGTAATTCGCGTCTATGGCCTTGAGGATGGGCGTCACGCGGCTTTCGGCGCAAAGCCGCGCCGCGGGAAGCAGGATAAAGAGGCCTGTTAAAATAAGTTTTACCATGTTATATCCCTATGTATAATGCCTTAAAGCCTGCGCGGGCGGCAAGTTGGCGCCGCGGTGAGCGGGGAACCAGGCTGTAACCACCGCTATGGCCATTATCAAAGTCACGCTGCCGGCAATGCCCGAGAAAGTGGGCAGGAAGTACAGATGACTGTTCACAAGCAGCATGCCCAGCGGGTTGTCCTGTACGGTAAAAGTTATAAGCGTCAAAAGCTTCATTGCCGCGAAGCCCATTATTATCCCCGAAATGGACGAGAACAGCGTGAGAAAAAAAGTCTCCAGTATGAACATGTTCCGCACGTCGGCGCGCTGCATGCCTATGGAACGCACGGTGCCTATTTCGCGGGTGCGCTCGCGTATGGTCATGCGCAGCGTGTTCACCACGCCCAGCAGTATTATGAAGAACAAAACCACCACCGCGGAAATAGTTATGATGTTCAGCACGGATTCGAGCTTAAGTATGTCGCTGGCCGTTTCGTACATGGTGGACACGTCTATGGTGGTGCCTTTCCATTTGTTCCTGCCTATTTCCTGGTATTTTTTCCTGTACTCGTCGGTGTTGTAAGTGCGCTTAAGCAGTATCCACTCCGGAGCCACAAGCCCGCTCCAGGCGCTGTCCAGGGGAAAAGAGTACGGCTTAACTTCCGGTCCGGGCGCCGCGGGCATACCCCGCTCTTTTGGTCCACTGCCTCCAGCATTAAGTTTATGTCCAGCTCCCTGATTATCCGTTTCGCGGCCAAAAGGGCGGGGCATATCTTCATAATAAAGATCGTAAAAGCCGGAGTCGTTCATCAGTATCACGTTCTCCCCGGGATATCCGCCGGCGGAGCAGACCGCGCTTATGTTGTAAGACGCCTCTTTTGGGGTTTTTTCGAACTTCCTGTCGTAGCGGATGTTTATGGCGTCCCCGGCGGATACGCCAAGCGTTCTGGCAAGCCCGGCCGGAACGATAACCCCGTCTTTTTTGAAAGCTTTTTCAAAACTGCCGGCGGAAAGCTTCAGCATCCCCGATATTTTCTTTTTAGCCTCATCGTCGCTTTTATAGCCGAACACCGCTACGGGCTTACGGCCTGAACGGCCCGAGACTGAAGCGTAAATTACAGCGGCGCCGGGTTTAAGCCGTTCATGTATGCGGCCGGCCAGCGCGAACGCGTTCTTCTGCGGGTCTTTTATTTTAAGGCTAAGGCTGCCCGTTTCATATGGCCGGTAGCCCAGCAGTTCTTTTGCGCGGGGCAGTTCCAGAAAAACCACCGGCTGCATGAAGATATTGTCGTTCCTCATTATCCCCACTACGGTCAGCCTGGCCGCCTGGTCCTGCCCGAACATGTTCCGGAAGCGCACCCGCACCACGTCGCGCCTCTTTACGTTCAGATAACGGGCTTTCTCGGCCGAAATTATAACCGGATTTTCTATGGACAGATCCTCAACGTCCTTCCAGTTCCCCTCCACCAGACGGAATGACTCCTCAACTTCCTTCAGGGCCGTCTTGCTGATGGTCTTCTTAGTGTCCACGCCCACCAGTATTATATTATCGGACCGTCCGTTGCCTATGGCGCGCGCGAACATTCCTATGGATTCATTCGCCTCTTCTATAAGAGGCTCGTTCTTTATTGCCGCCAGAACGCGTTCTTTGTCGCGGAATATCTCGCGCATCACGCCGCCGCGCTCGTTAAACCGCACGGCCACGTGCCCGGTTACGTAGCGCATTATCTTGTTGAACATTATGTCCGATATGCCGTGCGAAAAAGAATTGGCCGTCACGAGTATGGCCACGCCTATGGCCATGGCGGAGCCAAGCAGAATATTGCGGCGCCTCTGGCGCAGCAGGTTTCTAAGGCTAAGTCTTATAAGTAACATAATATAAAAGGGGTTAGCGGCTAGCGTATAGGGGTTAGGGACGGAGTTTCTGATTTGCTTTAAGGTCTTTCTTTTTTAAACCCTAATTCGCCACCCGCTATTCTCTATTCGCTACTCGCTATTCGCTGCCTCCTGTTAGTCCCTCGATATCGCGTCCAGCGGAGTTATTTTCACGGCCACCCGCATGGGATACAGCGCTGCTATTACCGTAACCACCACCAATTGGAAAACGGTCAGCCCGATATCCGGGAAACTCAGCAGCGGGTTGAAGAAGTTTCCGCCGTAAAGCAGCTGCAGCATATCGTTGGCGGTGGTTATCCGCAAAAGCGGGATGACGCGCACAGCCGCTATGCCGGCAATTATCCCGCCGCCCCCGAAAACCGCGGAAAGTATGGCGGTCTCGCCCAGGAACATGCCCGCTATGAACGTTTTGTGCGCGCCTATGGCGCGCATCATCCCTATTTCAGAGGCCCGCTCCAGGGCCGACATCGTAAGAGTGTTCACTATTATGATCACCGCCACGCAGAAAAGCAGCGTAACGAACAGGAACAGCGCGCCTTTTATTATCAAAGCCATGCCGCCCATGGGGCCCGAAGCCTTGTTCCAGGGAATGGCCCGCACTTCCGTTTTGCCGTCGGAAAGGGCGCGGTTAAGGTTCGCCAGCGCGTCCTTGTAATCCACTCCGTCATTGAGCTTTATGAAAACGGCGTTGTAAACTCCGTCTTCCGCGGCCTTCGCGGCGGCGGCGGGAGCGGCTTTAAGCCTGGGCTTGGATTTATAATCGGACACCATCATGTCCGAGCCGCCGAACAGCGAATCCAGGTCGGAACCTTCCATACCCAGAAGCTTTTTTTCCTCTTTGGGCACCTGCGCGGCCATGTCGGCGGCGGTGAAATAGCCCAGGCATTCGCGGTAGGACTCTATGTCCACCAGGCAGAAATGGCCGAAGATCTTATTGAGCGCGCCGTAGCGCACTATTCCCTTTATGGGGAAGCGGATGTCATTGGTGGAGTTTATGCCGCTCGACATGCCCAACATCACCGCGCTGCTGCTTACGGGCAGGGTATTTATGGAGGAGAGGGCTTCTTTAGTCAGGTTCTCCTTCACCACTTTCCCGCCCTCCGGCAGGAACCAGACGTTATAGAAATTGTAGAACTCCTCGCGCGCGAAATCCGGGAACAGCAGCGCCCGCTCGCCCGGCTGCGGGTAGCGCCCCTCTATTATCTTGAAGTTGTCCGAGAACATCTTGCGGTATTCGGCGAAATCCACGCCTATCAGGTAGGCGAAGCCCGGGGTGGAGGAATTCTCGTCGAGGAACATGGCCAGGTTCTTTCCGACCGGCAGGAAATGCCGCACGTAAGGCTGGGCCGCCAGTATCTCTTTTATTTTTTTATAAGAGGTTACGGGCTCTATGGTTCCCCCCATCATGGGCAGCAGGATATTGTCGCCCTTCTGCGCGTCGCTTATTATAACCACATCGCCCATGAAGCCGTTGATGATGTTCTTTTCTATGCCCGCCGCCATGCCGGAAATAACGCCGTTGCCCACCGTCATCAGGAAAGCTCCCGTGAACAATATAACCCCTATCACAAGGCTTTTTCCTTTGTGGCGCAGTATATTGCGCCAGGCGATGGTCAATATCAGCTTCATGCGGCCACGGGCTCCTTCTCCAGCAGTCCGTCTTTTATCTTCACTATGCGCCGGGCGTATTTCAGCACGTTCGCGTCATGCGTGGAGAAGATGAACGTGGTTTTTTCTATTTCGTTCATCTGCCGCATAAGTTCAAGTATGGAAGCTCCGGTCATGGAGTCCAGGTTCGCGGTGGGTTCGTCGGCAAGGATGATGTCCGGGTTGGTGACCAGCGCGCGCGCTATGGCCACGCGCTGGCGCTGCCCGCCGGAAAGCTCGGCCGGGCGGTGAGCGGTGAATTCCCTGAGCCCCACCTCTTCCACCAGCTTTTCAGCCCGCTTGCGCGCCTCTGCCGCGGACTTTTTCATCAGCAACAGCGGGAATTCAATGTTCTCCATTACGTCCAGCACTGGGATAAGGTTGAACGTCTGGAAGATAAAACCTATCTTGTTGAGCCGGATGTCCGTTATCTGCTTGTCGTTAAGCGCGGTGATTTCCCGGCCGCCCACTTTAACGCTGCCGGAAGTGGCCGGATCTATGCAGCCTATGACATTCAGCAGCGTGGTCTTGCCGCTGCCGGACGGGCCTATTATGCTCATAAAATCGCCCTCGGCCACGGCCAGGTCCACCCCGCGCAGCGCGGGCACTATGGTATTGCCCAGAGGATAATCTTTTTTCAGTTCGTTAATTTCGATGATATTCATATTCTCTTCCTTCTCATGCCGGACTCTTGCCTTGAAAAACCACAATATTGACAGCCGATGACCGGGAGGAAAGCGGGATATTCTGACTTTATTAATGTTCCCCTGTGTATTTTTATGCAGCCGCTATTTTGCGAAGTTCTTATTCTATAAAATAACCTGTCAGGAGGGTTTCCTTATTGTGGACGACATTTTAATCATATTCCGGTTAGGCCACGCAGGAGCTTCGCATAAATGTCCAGGTCCCGGCGGGAGAAGCAGCAGAAAGTAACTTCGATACCGGATTTTGTCTTATCTAAGAACTCGCGGACGGTTTGTACCGCTATGGCGGCGGCCTCTTCTCCGGGGTAGCCGTAAACCCCGGTGCTGATGCAGGGGAAAGCGATGGTTTTAAAACCGTTCTTCCCGGCTAGCTCAAGCGAATTCCAGTAGCAGCGCCTTAAAAGTTCCGGCTCGTTACTTTTACCGCCGCACCAGACAGGGCCGACGGTATGTATAACATGCCCGGCCGGCAGTTCATAGCCGTCTGTAAGCCTGGCCTCGCCGGTCTTGCAGCCGCCCAGGCTGCGGCACTCTTCCAAAAGGCCGGGCCCGGCGGCCCGGTGAATAGCCCCGTCCACGCCGCCCCCGCCGAGCAGGCTGGTATTGGCGGCGTTAACGATGGCGTCCGTTTCAAGCGCGGTTATATCTTCGATTATTGCCTTCATGCAAAGTCCCTGCCTTTATTTAACTGGCACTGAATTTTTTCAGTGCCCCCGTTTAAATTCCACGGCGGGATATACTCTTAATTTTTCTTATTGCGGGGTGGCCTGCTATAAGCGACAAAGCTTTGGCAAGCAGGGGTCTGCCTATAGCTGAATATCGCCAGGGAGATGCCCCGGAGGAGTGCGGCAAGGGGATCAGGTCAAAAGAAACCCCGCCGCGGTTGACATGAAAAACCCGGCCTACAGCGTCATCAAGCTTTGAAACTTCCATAAACTGCGCTATGGCCAGCTTGCCGACAGGGATAACCAAGGCAGGCTGAAGGATTTTCAGCTCGCGGTCCATCCAGACGGAGCAGCTTTCCACCTCTTCCGGTGAAGGCACGCGGTCGCCGCCGGAGGCTTTCTTGCCGGGAAAGCAGCGGCATACCGCCGCCATGTAAATAGCGGCGCGGAATTCAGCCTCATCTATGCCGGCGGCCTCATTAAACCAGCGGAACAGGGTCTTCCCGGCCGTCCAGGCGAAAGGGCGGCCCATTTTAGGCTCTTTATCTCCGGGGGCCTGGCCCACAAGTATAACCCGGCTCATTACCGGGCCGCCGCTTACGACCGGCGGATTCATCTCAGAGCAGCGGCGGCATTCCAATAACCCGGCCACATGCTTTATAAGTTCCGCCCTGGTACCACCCTCCTGCGGCTTGCGCTTCGGTTTTAAACGCATAAATCCTTTCTGCGCGGCTACCCGGTTAGAGGGAAGTCCCCTGTCTTATCTACGGACGAGTTGCCGGGTTTTAGAACAGGCCCTGTGGCGGAAACAGGTGACCAGATGGTCGTTAACCAGACCGGTGGCCTGCATGTGGGCGTAGACGATGGTGCTGCCGACGAACTTGAAACCCCGTTTTTTAAGGTCCGCGCTCAGGGCGTCGGATTCTTTAGAGGTGGCCGGGAGCCGGGAAAGCTTTTTCCAGCGGTTCAATTTCTGTTTTCCGCCTACGAAAGACCAGATATATTTTGAAAAACTGCCGAATTCCTTTTGCACTTCCAGAAATTTTTTAGCGTTATTTACCGCGGCGTTGACTTTCAGGCGGTTGCGGACGATACCGGGGTCTTTGAGCAGCGCGGCGATCTTTTTAGTGTTGAACCTTGCGACTTTCTCCGGGTCAAAACCGGCGAACGCTTTACGGTAACCTTCCCTCTTGTTCAGTATCGTGGACCAGGCGAGCCCCGCCTGCGCGCTCTCCAGCGTCAAGAACTCGAACTGCCTTTTGTCATCGCGCACCTGCACACCCCACTCCCTGTCGTGATAAGGGATATATAACGGGCTGGACCCATAAGCCCAGGGGCATCTTTCCTGTTTTTTCATAAAACCTTTATTTCTTCAAAAACACTCACGGCCGGCCCTCAGGCCGCTCCCCATAATTTCAGGACGGCCTGTTCCTCTTCGGCGCACCTCACTTTCTTGAACCGCGCGCCTGAAACTCCGTGCACACGCCCCTGGCATTGCGGCCAGGTGGTATGGCGCTCCACGCGGCCTTCCACCAGGCTTAGGTAGAACCCGCCGGTTTTTGGTTTGGGAAAGTGCGAGGTAGAGCGCGGCGCGGGCTTGCGCAGGTGCTCAGCCGCCGGTTCCAGCAGCGAATAGCCGCAGCCGACCGCGGGGCCTTCGTAGAGTTTGGGCCTCAGCCCCTTGGAGAAGGCCGCCGCAATAGCATCGCAGCGCTCGTTTATCTCGTGGCCGGCGTGGCCTTTTACGTGCCCCCAAGCCAGCCGCCCTTTCCGGGCCTGGGAGAGAAAATCGAGGCGCTCCCAGAGGTCGCGGTTGATCACGGGCTTGCCCCCCGCCGTCATCCAGCCTTTGCGCTTCCAGCTATTTATCCAGCCCGTAATCCCGTTGATGAGCAGGCCGGAATCGGTGTAGAGCTTGACCGGCTCGGGCCGGTCCTGCACGGCGTTGAGCGCCGCTATCGCTCCCCGCATCTCCATCCTATTGTTCGTCGTCGGGCGCTCCCCGCCGCCGAACTCACGGATGCGGTTCTCCGGGAAGATGATGACGGCCGCCCAGCCGCCCGGCCCGGGATTGCCCGAGCAGGCGCCGTCGCAATAGATGAATATCGTATTCTTCATCGCCGGAACGCCGCCGCTGTTATCTTGTTTTTCTGGCAAATCCCTCTTTCACATTGGCGTCTATAAAAGTGCCCAATCCCTTCCCGGCAAGCGCGAGGGTCTTCATCTGGCTTATATTGCCGGGGCCCGCGCTCTGGTTGGAATATATATAAACAGAGTTCGTTGTGAACCCGATTTTTACAGAGTCTTTTCCGATTTCATACGACGCAACCGTGGAATTCCCGCTAAGGTTCTTATACCGTTTCATTTTTGTCCTCTTTTTTTCCGTATTTTTTAAAATCCATGCGCGTCTGAGGCGCTTTCGCCCTACTATTTTAACAAATCCCGCCCATCTCAAAAAATAAAAAAGGACAGCACCGTCGTGCCGCCCGCGCATATAAAATCCGGCCCGCTGCGGACTGCAAAAATAAACCGCCCGCTTTCACTGTTTTTCTTCCCCGCCGGGCGGCGCCTTTTTAGTGTGTCTGCCGGTTATTTTGGCGAGCCCTCTTTCGGGGGCTGTGGTTTTTGTATCAGCTGCACACCCAGGCGGCCTATTTTGGCGCCTATGCCGGCAAGTATGAACACGGCCATAAAAAACACTGAGAAATTAGCGACCTGGTTTATATGCGGCGGCAGCGGCACGCTTACCTCGCCCTGGGCGAGCGCCAGCGTAACGGAGGCCTCGGCCTTAAACAGCTGCGGCGCCTGCAGCCGCCCGTAAAGCGTCATAACCAGCAGCACCGCACTGCCGATAAGAATAGCGACTCCCGCCGACAGCAGAAAATAACCTGTTTTTTTATCCATATATTCCTTAACTATCATCTCCTCGGTTTCCTATCCGAATACCGCCGGAACAGCGAAAACAGGGAGTCAGGGGCGGGCTGACTAAGCTAAGCGGCCGCCGCTGATTGCCCTTCAACTTCTTTGTGATCCACTAATAAAGCCGGAAGGAACGGGATAGCGGCCAGCACCAGTATCGTAGTGCCGGCATTTACCCAAACCAGGTTTTTAAATGTCATATGATATTTTTCGAACAGCGCGGAGCCGATCAGGTCGGAAAAGAAAAGCCCCCAGTTCCATACGCTCATGATCACCGAATAGCCGACGGCCTCGCTGCCCTTGGGCGTAGCCCTGGCGGCCAGGTCAAAGAGAGGAAGCTGCGCCAGGCTTAAAGCGAAACAATAAATGGCTTCTATCATCATGGCCGAATTCTTGTCGTTGTAACCCAGGTACAGCAGCGACAGCGCGGCCGTAAAGAAAACACTCCCGTACAGGAGCTGCCTCAAAGAAAGCCGCCGGCAAAAGTAGACATAGAAAAACGCCCCGGCAGCCCCGGCGATGGCGTCGATTAAAGTAAGGAGGCCGATGAATTTCTCGCTGAAATGCAGCGTGTCGGTCTGGTAGAACATCAGCGGCGTTAAAAACCCGGGGGCGAACTGGACCAGGAAAAGCAGCCCGGAGGCGGCCCAAAGGGTTTTTGCTTTCAGCGCTATTTTAAGCTGGGACACTATCCCTTTCCATATCTTCGGATCGCGTTTCGCGGTGGGTTTTTCCTTGTACAGGAAAAGGGCTATAAAGAACAGCAGGAACAGCGGGATTGCGGCGGTCATGGCCGAAACGCCAAGTGCCCGGGTGGCAAGCAGCGCCCCCAGGGGCA
The DNA here is from genome assembly GCA_026388155.1 of Elusimicrobiota bacterium. Taxonomy (NCBI): domain Bacteria; kingdom Pseudomonadati; phylum Elusimicrobiota; species Elusimicrobiota bacterium. The sequence goes on along the minus strand of JAPLKI010000013.1, from coordinate 20,200 downwards.
CGCCTAAACCCGCTATATTCATGGCCAGCACGCGCACGGAGCTTAATTTTCCCGTAACGCCGAAGGTCTGCCCGCCTTCCACGAGTATCCCGCCGGATATCGTACTGACAAAGACCAGCGCGATATTCATAATTACCGCCATGATCACCATGGGCGTATATCTGGGTGGCACTACCGCCACCGCGAGCCAGAGGAGCCCGGCGGCCAGACTGCTGAATATCAGATAGTGCCGGCGTCTGGTCCCGAAGATCGGGATAGAGTCGGAGATGATGCCGGAGATGATCTTCAGGTTCCAGGGCATGGCGGCCAGCTGCATGAAAAGGGCGACCCGGAGCGGCCCCTCGTGCAACTTATCTTTAAGCAAAAAGCGGAATGGATAAAGCCCGATGACTCCGGTTTGCGCGTAAGTGCTGGCAAAGATCCCGCAGCCGACCAGGAGCGCGACATTGAAATACGGAACTTTCGTGAACTTCAAAAAACGGCGGGGTTTCTTGCCGCCGAAGGGCGGAACGACATGCTCTCCGGCGGCTAAAATGGAAATAGCATTTGCAGATTCGGTCATCCGGTAAATTCCTCTGTGGGCCCTTCTTAGCCTGTATCAGCCGGAGGGTGTTTGCCGCCCGACAGCATACAGATTCGGTCATAATTATAGCGTTTTTTTTCACTTCGCAAGTTTTCTTGTAAGTCGCTTAACAAATCACGCCCATCCCCAAAAATAAAAAAGGACAGCACCATCGTGTTGTCCTCCCGCCTAAAAACCGGCCCGGATTTTCACCCAAATCCGGGTAAAGTATATTTTTCAAGGAAAGAACTTCTGCCGTCTTTTGCCTTTACGACAGCAGGCCGCAGGCTATCTCCGCCGCCAGCGAGGCGTTGTTCTTTATAAGAGCGATATTTGCCGCCAGCGATTTTCCGCCGGTAACCTGCGCTATCTTTTCAAGGAGATACGGCGTTATCCGTTTCCCGGTTATACCGAGCCTGCCGGCCTCGTCGAGCGCAAGCGAGATAGCGTTCTCTGTCATAGCCGCATCGGCTTCAAATTCGGCCGGTACCGGGTTCGCTATCACGGCGCCTCCCGAAAGCCCAAGCTCCCATTTGCACCTGAGCGCACGGGCGATCTCGGCGGGGTCGTCGAAACGGCATTCGGTTTTGAATCCCGACGACCTTGTATAAAAAGCCGGAAAATAGTCGGTGCGGTAAGAAATAACCGGCACGCCCAGCGTTTCCAGTATCTCGAGCGTCAATCCGATATCCAGTATAGCCTTCGCGCCGGCGCAGACCACGGCCACATTGGTGCGGGCAAGTTCCGAAAGATCGGCCGAAATGTCGAAGGTGCTCTGCACGCCGCGGTGCGCCCCGCCTATTCCGCCGGTGGCAAAAACCTCTATCCCCGCGAGCCGCGCGGCTATCATCGTCCCCGCCACCGTGGTTGCGCCGGGTATCTTTTTGGCAAGCACGGCGGGAATATCCCGGCGGGAGACCTTCACGACTTTCTGCCCCATTTTTCCCAGCTCGTCTATTTCCGCCCGGGAAAGCCCCGCCACTATTTTCCCGTTCAGGAGGGCGATAGTTGCCGGAATCGCGCCGCGCGCGCGGACTATGCTTTCAACTTCCAGCGCCGTCTTTACATTCTCAGGGTACGTCATACCGTGAGTTATTATAGTGGACTCAAGCGCGACGAGCGGCCGGCCGTTTTGCCTGGCGGAACGGACTTCCTCGCCAAGGGATAAATATTTTTCAAGGTCCATATATTCTCCGTTTAAAAAAGGACCGCGCCGCGCGCCGTTCCGGGGGCAGAGCGGTCACGCGTTAAAAATAGCCGCCGAAACGGCCCCGCTCACCGACGCTTCGCTCCGGCAGGTGAGGGCCGCGGCAACAAGGCCCGCTCGGGCGCAACGCTGCGGGGAAAACCCTTTGAGCAGGCCGAGATAAAAAGCAGCAAAAAGCGCGTCCCCCGCACCGGTCACGTTCGCCGACCTGACCTTCGGCGCCGCGAAATGTTTTTCAAAGCCGGGCGACAGCACATAAATGCCGCCGGAGCCGAGCGACACCGCCACATTCTTCGCCCCGCGCTCCGCTATTCGCAGCGCGCATTTTTTTGCCTGCGCGGCTGTGCCGCAGCTTTGCCCTGCGAGCAGCCCCGCCTCCGACATGTTGGGCTTGACGAATTCGCACCCGGCCAAAGCCCCCGCAAGCCTCAGCGATTTTTCGTCCGAAACGGGCTCCAAAGCGTACCTGAGCCCGGTCCGCCCGCACAGCCGGGCGAGATGATTTATTGTCGCGGCGCTGAAATTCGCGTCTATCACCGCCGCGTCGAAAGACGCGAGGTCAAGACGCAAAGCGTCTATATCTTTTGGAGCGACCTTTTCGGCCGCCATGTCGCTGAAACCGGCCGCCAAAGCGCCTTCCGGGTTCAGGACGGCCACGTATATCCCGGTCTTTGCGGACGGAATTATTTTGGCGGCAACGCCCAGCCGGCGCAGATCGGCTTTAAGATAATCTCCCCACTGGTCTTTGCCCAGCGGCGTGACCAGCGTTGTCCGGCACCCGAGCTTTGCGAGATTGGCGGCGATGTTCGCCCCCACGCCGCCGGCGCTGAAACGCACTTCGGCCGCGATGGAAGTGCGGGCCCTCTCCGCGCCGCGCGGGCGGACGGTGATATCGAAATTGCAGCCTCCAAAAACCGCTATTTTCATTTTATTTTCTGAGCGCGGCCGTTTTTTTCATGAAAGCCGCCACCCGCTTCGGGTCAAGGGCGTTGCGCCACTTCCCGTCTTTTTTGAAATGCGAACCCACTATAAGCGCGTCGGCGGCCTTGAGATATTTTTCCACATTGTCTATGGTCACTCCGGAGCCTACCAGAACCGGTATAGCCACCGAGGCTTTCACGGCGCGCACCTCCGCAAGCGATGCCTCCGCCCCTGTGCGCTCTCCGGTCACTATCACGGCGTCGCTCATGAAAAATTCCGCCGCCCTCGCGGTTTCGGCGATGGAGACGTCGGCGGTTATGGCGTGGGAGGAGTGCTTCTTTTTGATGTCCGTAAAAATATTTATTTTTTCCGCGCCTATCCTCTTGCGGTAGCGCAGCAGCTCGCCCGCGTCCGAGTTAATCGTCCCCTCATCCGCCACGTGGGCGAAAATAAAACCCTCGGCCCTGATAAAATCAAGTCCCGCGGCTGACGCCGCCGCGAGCGCCTGAATGTTGCCGCCGGCAAGTATCTGAATGCCGCAGGGCAGGCCTGCCGCTCTTTTGACCTCGCTGCCGATAACGGCCATGGCGGCGGTTATTTCGTGCCCGGCGGCGCGGTTAAGGTACGGAACGTCGTGCATGTTTTCTATCGCTATCATATCCACGCCGGCGTCCCTGTATATCCGCGCTTCAAGCAGGGCTTTTTGTCTGACCGCGGCGAAGTTCCCTTCGTAGCGGGGAGTGCCAGGCAGGGCCTGCACGTGTATCATTCCTATGATGGTTTTTTTGCCTGTTAAAATATTTTGCACCGCGCGCTCCTTTGGTACCAGCCGGCTGCTCCTGAAAAATCAGCACAAGCCTCAAACTCTGCGGGTAAATTCTATATTTTTAGAAGCTTCAACCGCCATGTTTTGTTTTTGCTAGATGGAGCGGGTGGCAGGGGAACCGGATAAGGCCGTCTGTTGCGCATAGCGCTTGATACGGCACGGCCATAGGCCAGAGCGAAGCATAATGATGCTTCGCCTCCGGGCCGCAAGGGCGGAGACGGTTCCCTGCGAAGCGGAACCGCCGAGCCGGGGTCGCGCAAAACCGCCATGCGGTTTATGCGTGAATGGAGGCGCGCGCACGGTGTGCGCGACGCCGGTTCCGCGTTTCGGGCCCCTGACAGGACCCGCGAACCCTGCACTGGGAAATCACATAGAAGTCTTGACGTTACCTTTTTGCTTTAAAATTCCGGCAAGGAGCGGGTTTTAATAATTACTGCTTTTTTTAGGATATAAATTGAGAGCCCCCGAGGTCGGGGGCTCTTCAATTGGCACACGGGCCAGACCACTTATGCCGACACTGTTAAGGAGCGGACCGGAAACTGATGGCGCTAAACGCGCCGACCGGAACACCCACCCGGGAGCAGGACCGCCGATGGCGGGCCGCCGAACCAGGACCCCGGCAAACCGCGCCCCACCAAGGTGGGGGAGACGGACCAGGGAAACATCCCGCGGAACGCGCCGCCGACACCGAAAACACACCGCTCAAACACTGGCAGCGAACCGGGGGAAACCGCGCCGAGGGAGCGGGCCGAAGCCCCGCAACCGGAAACGGACTACCAAGAACATCTCAACTTCACCGACGGCGCTTTTAAAAGAACAAGACTGCATAACGAGTATAGCAGGCCGATGTTGACTTGTCAAGGGGGGTATGCTAAAAAAGTTTTTAAAACTTTTTTACGCCATAGGCCATATGCTTCGGGCCATAAGCAAAAAAGACACATATCGGGGGGCAGCATGGCGATCGCACACTGACCACAAAGATTTGATTTAAAAATATTAAAATCAAAATTTTGGAAGAACAGGCGCGCCGCGGCGCCGGATGAACGCCCACCCGTTTCCGTTTATTTATTTGATCTGGAAGTCCGCAATAATAGGTGAATGATCGCTCGCCCCCTCTTTGTTTATCACGTGGTAAGATTTGGAGACCAGCGCGTTTTCCGCGCCGGGCTGCAATATCACCCAGTCCAGGCGCATGTTTAACATATGGGTGCCCTGGTTGTTGCCGCTGGAGCAGTCTATCAGCGAAACCTTTTTAAGGTAATTGCGGAAAGAACCGCCTTCGCCTATTGAAATAGTATTGAGGTCGCCGGCAAGTATTGTAGGCTCCCCCGGAATCGTGAGCGCTTTGACCGCGGTCTCGAACTGGGCTAGCCTGACCTTGGCATTCGCCTTGTTTTCGGTATGCATGGATACCAGGTTTATGCGCACGCTCTTGCCGCCCTTACCGGGCGCCTCAATGTAGGCCGAAATAGAGTTCCGCTGGCCGGTGCGGGGCTGCCCGCCGTCATCCGCCCAGTCATAGCCGCCCTCGCCCTTCATGATGGGCAGGGCCGTGAATTTTCCGCCGCTGAGGGGATAGCGGGAGACTATAGCGTTGCCGCTTGAGCCGCGGCGATCATCGCGCAGTTCTCCGAATTCCGAGGCTGTATAGTAGCTGTAGCCCAGCGCCGAGGCTATCTCACGGGCCGTAACCTTTCCCTTGGCGATCTTGCCGTAGAGGTCGGTCTCGGACAATATAAGGACGTCAGGATTGGCTTTTTTTATAACTTCCAGCAGCTTGTCCAGTTGTTCGCCGCGGCTGGCGTTCCACTGCATGACGCGCAGTTCGCCGGGCGCTCCGGCGGGGCCGGCCTGCGCGGATGAAAAAGAACCGCCCTCTGTGTATCCGACAGCCGGGCGGAATGCGCCATCGGAGTCGGGACCAAGGCTCGGCAGCGGGAGGTCGCCGGACTGGGAGAGGCCGGGAACGGGCCCGATGGGAACCGCCGCTTCCTGTTTGGAAACTTTGCCGCCGTTCTGCGGGGCTTCAACAGCCACAGGGCGCTGCAACCGGGACAAATCGTTCTTTACTTCAACTCCGCCCGCCGCCGACTTTAAAAGGTCCAGCGCGCTGGGCGTTTCAACAGCCATAACGGCGCCTTCCGACAACATTGTTGCAAGAATAAGTGTTAATATCTTCATGTTTTTTGTCTCCGCTGTTTCCGGTACCATCTCTTTAGCTAGTGTATAGTATAATGGCTGTCCCAAAATTTCTAAAGGGTCAATAGCCCATAAAGGTATTGTTTTTAGGTAAGCCTCTGGCTGGGTCTAAAGTCCCAGGGATATTTTCAGGTGGATTTTGCGGCGGGTGGGGAGTGATAATATGGAAAAATTAAAGTTACGGCGATTCCTTGCGGCCGGAGATGGCATCAAGGAAGAGCTGGCCGTATTTTTCAAGTTTTTTCTCGCCTATGCCTTTTATGCCGCGCAGATCGTCCAGGGTTTGCGGCTTTGCGGCGGACATTTCTATAAGCACGCTGTCGTGAAATATTACGTAGGGAGGGATACCGGCTTTATCGGCAAGACTGCGGCGTAACGCGCGCAGACGCTCGAAAAGCTCTTCGTCGGCGGGCAATCCGCAGGCAGCTTTACCTTTCAGGGCCTTGGCCTTCTTTTTGCCTTTAACTTTAAGCGGGACGGGTATTCCCATGCGCACCGTGCCGCGCCCGTTGCAAAGCCCCCGGCCGGCTTCGGTGATGCGCAGCAGCGGATATTCCCCCTCTTCCGTTACCTCAAGAAAATCCTGCACTATAAGCTGGTCTATCCACGAGCGGACGGCGGCTTCGCCGGAATCTTTGAGCAGGCCGAAAACCTGCAATTTGTCGTGGCCGTTTTCGGTCATGCGCTCGTTTACGCGGCCAAGCAGCAAATTGACCACGTAGCCCGTGCCATAGCGGCCTTCGGCGCGCCAGGCGGCGCTTAAAACTTTCTTCGCGGTAAGCAGGGCCTCGTCGTCCGGCAGGCTTTTTGTCTCGCCAAGGCACACGTCGCACGCCCCGCACCCCTCCGCCCTGTCGGGCTCCGGGTATTTTGTCGCAGTCCCATCTTCGATGGGAACCACTGCTCGGGCACACCCCTCCGCCTTGCCCGGCTCCGGGTAAATATCCGCATCCCCGTCTTTACAAAAAGCCTCCTCAAAAATACACTCTTCCGCGGCGGTTTCAGCCGGAGGATACGGCGCGCCGAAGTGTTCGGTGAGCAAGCGGTGGCGGCATACGGGAGATACAGCGTAGCGGCCTATTTCGCGCAGCTGGCGTTCAAGGGCGCGTTCCCTTTCGGGAGGCAGGTTGGCGTCCTTTTTGGCCAGGTAGCGGTGAAGGGCCAGATCCGAAGCGGAAAACAAAAGCAGGCATTCGGCGGGAAGGCCGTCGCGGCCCGCGCGGCCCGATTCCTGCTGATAGTGCTCCACCGAGCGGGGAGTGTTAGCGTGAGCCACATAGCGCACATTGGAGCGGTCTATACCCATGCCGAAGGCGATAGTGGCCACAATAACATCCAGCCGCTCGTTCACAAAATCGTCCTGGGCGCGCCGCCTGTCTTCGGCGTTAAGCCCCGCGTGGTATGGCGCGCAGGAGATACCCTCTTTTTTTAGCCCCGCCGCGATGCGCTCCACGTCTTTGCGGGTTTGGGCGTACACAATACCGCCCGAACCCGCGTATCGGCGCGCTATTTCAAGCACCTGCGCAAGCTGGTCGCGGCGCGGCAGGGCCCGATAAACAAGGTTCGGCCGGTCCGGGTGCCCCACTAACCGCAACGGGGAACGCAGGCCCAGTTGGGCGCAGATGTCTTTTTGTACTTCGGGCGTGGCGGTGGCGGTTAAAGCCATGCGGGCGGCTTTGGGGAACTGGTCTAAAACTTCGGTAAGGCGGCGGTACTCGGGCCTGAATTCGTGGCCCCAGTGCGAAACGCAGTGCGCCTCGTCCACGGCGGCAAGAATAACGCGCCCGGAAATATATTTAAGCAGGTCGCCCGCGAGCAGGCGCTCAGGGCTTACATATAAAAGTTCTGTGATACCCTCGGACAACCGCCAGTATGTGTCGCCGCGCTTGCTGGCTTCAAGATTTGAGTGCATCGCGTCAGCCATCAGGCCCGCCTCGCGCGCGGCGGCCACCTGGTCGTCCATGAGGGCTATAAGCGGGGAGACAACGAGCACCAGCCCCTTATTGCCCATGGCGGCCGGAAGCTGATAACACAGGCTTTTGCCGCCGCCGGTGGGCAGAACCACAAGGCTGTCCCGCCCGGCTAAAGCGGCTTCAATGGCCTCTTTCTGCAGCGGCTTGAAAGAATCGTAGCCCCACTGCTTTTTTAAAATTTCTTTAAGTTTCATTTAACTAGTATAGCAAGACAAAGCGACAGCGCAGTGTCGTATTGAAAACGCCGGAATTATAGGTCTGCCTATTTTTTCGCACACAATATTATGATCGCTTGTAAGTGATCAGTGAATCTCTACTGCTTTCCCCAAATCCACATAGGCTATCAGGCCTTTGACGGGCAGCTTATAGATTTCAGCGGCAAGTGCCAGGTAACGCTTTAACTGCGCGGCGTATTTTTCCGCGTCTTCCGCGCCGGTTTTGAAGTCTATTATGGTTATGAGATCTTTGTCTATTATAAGCCGGTCCACGCGGGAGAGATTGCCGTTTTTGTCGGCAAATTCGGTCTCGGTTTTAATGATGCGGCCCTCTTTGGGCTCAAACCAGGGCTTAACTTCCGGCAGAGCCAGGAAAGCGGCCAGAGTTTTTACTATCTTAGTCTCATTAAACTTTACCGGATAGCGCGGCGCGCATTCTTGATAGATGACTTCAAGGATAGAGGCCAGAATCGGGAGTTGAGCGCCAGAAGAAGAATCTGACTTGTGACTTGTGCCTTGTGACCTGTGACTTAACGGAAAAGACGGCAGAGTAATGATATGGGATAGGATGTCGTGGACCAATTCGCCTTCTTTTGAGCCGGCATAGGCGTTTAGAGTGGGTATGGCGGAGACGACCTCATAATTAGCGCTGTAAACCGGCTCCGGCTCCAGCGGCTTCAAAAAGGTAGCGTCTACCTTTTTAACCTGCAATCTGTCACCTGCCGCCTGTAACATGTCCTCAGACAGATAATTGTCAAAAAGATCGGTGGGTTTGACGGTTTCGGACGGATTTTTGCGCTTTTTCCTGATCACCAGGTTATAAAGCTCTTCCTTGGCGCGGGTTTCAATAACATACAGCAGATTCAGGTCCTGAACATTGCCGTCCGTTTTCTTACTTTCATAAACCCGGCCCAGTTCGGGCAGCTGGGCGGCCGCGCTCTTTATTATTTTATATACCTTTATCCCTTCCGGCGTTTCGTCAAAATACATGACATCAGCTAGGTCCCGGTCTTCGTATATTAAATTTATCACCACCGAGAAACCCAGGCCCTTGGCCTTGTGGAAGGTCATTACGCGCGCGGCTTCAAGGTAATCGGGCAGGATTATGGAAAAAGCCGTGCCGCGGCTTTCGTCATCCCCCCGGGCAAAATCAAGGAAGCCGCGCACGCCTGTTATGCCGGCCGATTGGGCCTTGGAAACTATATTAAGGAATTTGGACAGGAACGCGGATTCATCGGGGAAGTGCCTGAACAGTTCGAACTTTAAATAAATAAGCGCGCACAGTTCGTAAAGCGGCAGATAGCCGGTTTTACGGAACAATTCATCGAAAAATCGCGCCCAGTATTTGGAATATTTTGGGTGATCTTTGAAATGTGGATACAAGATATTGTGGTAAGTGGCGGAGATTCCCTGTGACTTGAGACCTGTGACCTGCGACCTGTGACTTGCGCGCGTTTGAAAGATGAATTCCAACAGTTCCGAGCGCGCAACGCTCGCGGCTTTGCGGAATATCTCACCGGTCACAAAAGCGGCGAAGGCGGAATCGTCTGCCGGGGTTTCAAGGAATTTTAACAGCGCAAGCAGTTCCGCTATCACCCGGCGTTCCCGTATATCCAGGGAACTCAGCGAGGCCACGGGGATATGGGCGGCGGTAAGCCATTCCACCACGGGCTTTATGCGCTTGTTCTTGGCTGCCAGAATGGCTATTTCGTTCAAGGGATAGCGCTTGCGGGCGCTTTCTATTATTTTCAGCAGTTCCCCACGCTCCACCTGGTCGTCGGTTATGTTTTCGGCCTCAAGGGAAATGGTCTGGACAAAACCGGCGGCGGCGCGCTCTTTTTGCGGGGCCTGCTCGTAGGAAGTAAGCTCGGTTACATCTTCGCCTGCAAGTTCTTTGCGGTTTTTGAGGTCGTGCTTGAAAACGGCGTTCACATAATCCAGTATTTTGCCGCCGCTGCGGTAGTTAACGGGCAAATTCACAAGTTCAAGCCTGCCGCCCACCGAGGCAAGCTCTAAATTATCGCAATGGTCCTTTTTGCCCTCGGCGTAAGTAAGCAAATCGCGCATTATTTTATAGTCGGCGTTGCGGAACATGAAAATGGCCTGCTTGATGTCGCCCACCATAAAAAGCGAGCCCTGGCCGGACAATGATTCTTCTATCAGCGGCTTGAAATTATCCCATTGCAGCTTGTTGGTGTCCTGGAACTCGTCTATAAGATAATGATTTATGCGCTCGCCCAGTTTAAGGTAAATATCCGGCGCGACATTGGCGTTTATATAGGTGGAAAGCTTTTTGTTCACATCGTTTATGTGGATGATATCGGTTTTACCGCGCTTAACGCGTTCGAGTTCGGCCTTGAAACGGGAATAAATGGAGGTATACGGGTGAAAGTAGCTTAAAGCGTCGGCCATAAGCAGTTGGCGCACCAGTTCGCTTAAATATTCCAGGTCCTTTTTTGTGTCCGGCGTGACGGGAAATTCGCCGGTAGTGCGGTTTTTCCTGCCACCGTTCAAAAGCCAGTTTTCAAAGCTGTAATTTGAAATGAAGGCGTTAATGTCCTTGTTTTCAATGGCGGCGGCCAGGCTGCCCTTCATAAGTTCGGGCTTTATTTTTTTCTTAAGCTCCCCACAGGCTCTGAGGATATCCCCCCAAAGCTGCTCGCGAGCCTTGCCGGGGGCGCCGGAGTCGTCGGAAATTATCTCGCCCTTGGTTTTGCCTTCTTCATTAAGGAACGCGGCGAAATAGTCGCGTATGCGCAGGACCGGATTCCAGGGATAAGCGCCCTTTTCAGGCAGGATGTTAAGGAAAGTGTCTATGTTGGCTTTAAGATCCTTGTCAGTGCCAAGGCGCGAGAACATGGAATACAGGGCCAGCTCGATAAGGTCGTCGTAGGACATGGTGATCTCGGGGTTCAGCGGCAGGTCCAGTTCGTTTACCGAGGCGGTCATCACGCGCGTCATGAAACTGTCTATGGTCTGTATGTGAAAGTCGGAATAATTGTCTATTACGCGCTCAACCAGCGCCGCGGCTTTTTTTTGAGCATCGGCGCGGCTTATGTCCACCAGGCGCAGAGTCTCGTCCATCTTTTGGGAATCGGGCTTCAGGGCGATTTCCTTAAGCCAGTCCAAAATGCGCGTTTTCATTTCCTTGGCCGCGTTATTCGTGAAGGTGACGGCCAGAATATTTTCCAGGTCGTGGTCCGGGATCTTTTCGGAAAGCAGGAACTGGACATAGCGCTGCGCGAGCGTGTATGTTTTGCCCGAGCCGGCCGAGGCGCTTATTAAAAGGGCGTGCGGGAACTTAAGTTCCGTGTCGCTTTTAAGCACCGGGGCGGCGGTTTTATTATTGCGGGAGACCGGCATATCCATAATATAGATAAATAAAGGCGGAAAATAAACCGAAAACAAAACAGCCCCGCTTTTTGAGGGCAAGGCCGCTTTATCTTTGAAAAAGATATTGTCGCTTAATTACGAGCAGCAGCAGTCCTTTTTCGGAGTGGCGTTCATGTTCGTTTTTGTGTTCGTGTTGGGCGTGGTCGTCCTGTTCGTGGTGTTGCAGCAGGTCGTATTGGTGTTAACGGTCGTCATCGGCGTGTTGCAGCAGGTCGGCACGGTCACAGGCGTGGTGTTTAACGTCTTTGTGGGACACTTCGTGTTCTTCGCGCAGCGGTAAGTTGTCATTGTTTTTAGTCTCCCCGGCTCAAGTCCGGCTCAGTTTAAAGCCGCTTTAGCGGCCACATTTCTATTTTACCAATTTATACCGGCTTTGCGGGTTATTTACCCCTTAAGGCGAAGTACCCCCTCCAGCCCTGCCTGAAAAGAATAAAAACCGGCATCCGCTCCCTGTTTTTCCATAGTTTTCACGAGGGAGGACGGACTACTGTGCGATTTGCAATCCGGCGGTTTTCAGGGCGTCTTTGGAAAGCTTCAGGCTGACCACACAGCCATCGTCGTTTGACCAGCCGGACCTGACAATTTGCGCGCCTTTGATCACGTCATTTATCTTTGTGGCAAGCACGGAATCCGTTTCAATAGCCTTTGCCACAGTGATACCGCCTTCAAGCTTCACGCCTTTGACCAGAGACAGCATGTTATACTGCGCGTTAACCACCGCCGCGTTTCTGGAAGTGGCCATCCGCTGGGTCTTATTTTCAAGCTTTTGATCCGCCGCGCCCATTCCCCTGGCGAAAACATACTTTGCGGTGACGCCCTCTTCAATCCATTCCCTGTTTATTTCACCTTCTTTTATAACGGCTTTATCCGGCGCGGTTCTGCACGCGCACGCAAAAAGCACGATAAGCATAATACCAATATGTGTTTTTTTCATTTGTTTGGTTTTCCTTTATTTTTATTTTGCCGCGGTTTTGTATTCTCCAATTAATGCTTTCAGCTGGGGATCGTCGGGAATTTTATTTATTAAAGGAACGATCTCGTAAGTATAGCCCGACAGTTTCCTGTTACCATTAAATCTTAAAACAATCTTACCGGCCTGCTGAAGATTGCCGCCGGCCTGCGCTATTAAAGCGCCGCCGGCCTTTATAGGTTTGTTCAAAAGTGTTTGGGAATGGCCGCCTATTATTAAATCAAATTCCCTGAATTCCGCGGCTATTTTACTATTCTCATCTGCGCCGGCGTGGGAAAGAAGGATCAGAAAATCCGCGTTTTCCCCGTCTTCCAGAACTTCTTTCAAATCCTTGAACTCAAGCTTGTCTGTGAACGCATCCGGATAAAGTGAAAATATTTCCGGGCTTATAAAAGACACGATCCTGATTTTAATGCCGCTGACGACAACAGTCTTATCCGCCAAGCCTATGGCCGCGCCGCCCCAAAGGCCTGTGGTTCTCAAAGCGGCCTGATCCGCCGGCGGCGCGGCGGCGTCCGATGCCGGCCCGCTTTTATCCGCCTTCCAGCCGACATTTGAAGCGATAAACGGAAGTTTTCCGCCTTTGAGCGCCTCCATAAATCCGCCGAAATAAAGGTCCTGGTCGCCCACAGCTATGGCGTCATAGCCCGCCATTTCCATGGCTTTAAGCGCTAAATCGGCTTGGGCGGCGGAAACGGCATAAGGCAGAAAATCACCGGAATCCAGCAGAATATGGCTGGGATATTTTTGAATTTGTTGTTTAAGGAAAGAAACAAGTTTGACAAAACCGCCGTAGGCTTGTTTGTTAGAATAAGACGGTTCCAGGCAGCCGTTAGCCGAACCAGTGAAAAAAACGGCAATTTCGGAGGGCTTGGTCCATTTTTTCGCGCTCACTTCAGCCAGTTTGTTCTTCAAGGCGGCTTTTCTTTCCTCATCATAAGCCTCTGAAACATATTCAATGGTACCGGCGGGCGATATAATGAACGCTTTGGGAACTACAACAAAAGCTCCCCTGAACAAATCGTATTTCCGGCCTATTACCTGCGCTTTGGGATCCCACAACACGGGAAACGTTATTTTGTGCTTTTCCGCGAACCGGACCAACTTGTCCTTGTCCGCGTCAACGCCCACAAGATAGACGGCGGCATTATATTGTTTGGCTATTTCGGTCAGGTCGATTATTTCTTTAAGGCAACTGTCGCACCAAGTGCCGAAAAAAGAAAGAACTACAGGCTTATTGTCGCGGAGAATATCAGCGAGCGAAACGGTTTTGCCGTTTAGGTCCACCGCCTCAAACTCAGGCGCTCTGTCCCCCGGACTAAAACCGCCCGCCCGGCAGGGCAAGCAGGATAAGACTAATAATCCAATAAGAATCAATTCCGGGACATTTTTTCCACTATTTTTTGGCATGCGTCCTTTAATTCGCCGGCTGAGGCGGCTTTCTGGTCATAAGACGCAAGTATTTTGCCGGTTTCCACGTCAATTAAATTCACCGTAATGTAATAAATATCCAGCAATTTAGACAGAGAACCGACCGCCATCCGCTGAACATTAAGAAGTTTCCCCATCTGCGCTACGCATTCCTGATCGGTGCAGCCGCTATTCTGGAACTTCTGCTCGGCAAGCACGGCGTCCATGTTGTTCCTGTCCATCACATTGAACAAGCCTGTGCCTACCATCTCCGTGCGCAGAAAATCCGCCACTATGGACGCATCGGACTGCGACACGTTCTTGGCGGTGAAATCCGCGACCGCGATCAGGTTCAACCCGGTCATTTTTGCCAGGACCAGTTTGTTTTCAGGGTCAAGTTTCAGGGCTTTTCCGCATATATTCAAAGCTTCCCGCCTGTCCGGCTTTTCCCCGGCGACAAGGCTGTCAGCCCAGGCCAGATAGGTCTGGATAAGGTCTTCCTTAGCGGCAGTGTTGTTCTTGTCCAGTTCAAGCGCTTTCTGGAAAGTCCCTTCCGCATTCTGCCATTGCTTGTCCTGTAAATACGCCCCGCCATTCAACAGAAGTTGGCTGACCCGCGCATCCAGATCAGTATTTCTACCAAATTTGAATCCCACCGAGAATCTGTGGCTCAGGCCCAGTTCCTTCTCCGGGTTGCTTAACAAGGCGTAGTCCAGGTTGCAGTCACCGAATTTCATGCCGAAACCGAAGGTCGGATTGGGCTTGTCGTAACCGGCCCTGAACGCCACTGAATGGGAAAGGCTGTATTCCACCCCGGCGTGCGGCTGGTATATGCCTCCGGTCTTTTTTTCCACATCGCCAGCAAGCGTCAGAGAATGGTCAAAAAAAACGAAGGCGACGCCGGCCTTCGCGTTCAGCGGAAATTCGTCGGTTAACACCTCCCGTTGTATTTTGGGCGCGACCAGATTCTGCACATTAATGCCGGCGCTGAACCCGAACGGATATTCGTCTTCGGGCAGTTTAGCCAGCAGTCCCGCGTCCAGCCCGTAGCCGGTCCCGTTGAAGCCGTCCATAGCCCTGCTTACGCGCTTAGCGGCAAAGCCGAAATACACCGTGTCCGGTAACAGTTCCATTCCGGCCCCGGCGTAAACGGTATTATACTGGTCGGCGAACGTGCCGACGGGGTTGTTCAACTGGTCGGTTTTAGCGATCCCCCCGGAATACAATTGTCCGGCGGCAAGGCCGAGAACCAGCTTTGAAAACGGATGCGCATAACTGGCAAAGTCGTATCTGGTCGAGTCAAATAACTGGATATGCGTAAGCTGGAACTCTTTGCGCTTTAACCGGCCAAGCCCGGCGGCATTCCAGTATATCGCCGAGGCGTCGTCCGCCACGGCCGTAAACGCCCCGCCCATGGCAAGCGGCCGCGCCCCCCCGCCTTCGTCCAGATAATACCCAGGCAATCCGCCGCTGCCGGTATCGGCGCACAGGCGGCCCATTAGCGCAAACAGAATAACCGCAAAAACCAGGTATTTCCTAAAACAATTTATATTCATAATCACTCGTAACTGCACAGGTTGTTTAGGCTGTAGGCTAAAGGTTTTTAGGAACAATTTTTTTGTCTTGTTTTACCTTACAGCCTGCTCTTCCTTCAGTCTAATAGCCTTTCTATCCGCCCAAGCAGCCCCTACTTAACCGCTACCTTGATCGTTTTCTTTTCCGACCCGGCTTTGACAATACAGATATAGGCTCCGGCGCCCACATAAGCGCCCTTGTCGTTTTTTCCGTCCCAGGCGACGTCATTTACTCCGATGCTCCCGCCCACAGCGCCGCTTGGCAAAGTTTTATGCCACACCGGCTTACCCAGCAGGTCATATATCCGTATGTCCACACTGGAATCCGCTTTCAGGCTGTAATGGATTTTTGTCGTGCCGCCCCGGCCGGCCGTAAACGGATTCGGGTAATTGCCGACGCTCGCCAACTCCCCGTTTTGAGGCGTGTACGCAACTATTTTAAACAAAGACAGATGATTCACCACCGCCGTCACCGTCTTTTTTATCTTATCAACCACTGAGTCATAAATTATTTCCCACCGTACTTTTGCGGTGTTGTAATATGACAGTTTCAGCGAATCTTCGTCTGCCGTAGATACCTGTGAATAGGTGTATGGAAGCGAGATAGTGATGTTTTTTTGCAGTGTAAGCGCGGCATTAGAGAGTTTTATCTCTTCGGATATACCGGTATCCTTAGAAGTAGCGTCCCGTGGCGCGGGTGGAACGGAGGAAGGCACGGATATTAAGATATCAGCCGCCGCGCTCAATGTCCCTGCCGGAATAGCCACCGTAGCGCCGTCTCCGGCCTGAAAGACATTGTCCTGCGAAGGATTTATAGCGCTGCCGATATGTATGTTGAAATGGCCCTCATTTACGCCGATATTTCCCGCCATATCCACAGCCACAAAATGCGCGTACCATGCGCCGGCGCTCAATACCGTGCTTGTTGCGGCCCCCGTGAAATACGCGCAGGAAACATTATCGGGCATAGTGCCGGTTAACTGGTCAATTTTGTAATAGTAGCCGGCTATTCCCGATGTGTCCTGGGCTGACAAATTAAAGGTTACAGCCGCCGAAATATAAGTGACGGCGCTTGACGGGTTCGTCGGCGATTCAACAACGGGGGCTGACGGCGGAGTGGTATCTATAAAAGCGCCTGCGCTCCACGGTGAATAATTGCCGTAGAGATCATATGGGTTTTTGGCCCGCACCCTGGCGTAATACGCGCCCTCGCCTGTGAATGTTTTGGAAAACACATTTCCGACATAACCATCAAAAATATTTGCGGGCAGGGCGGAATTATGCCCCACCTGAAGATAATAGCCCGCAATCCCGGATTCGGGATCCGTCGCGGTTCCCTGGTCCCAGTTGAATGTTATTATCGTTGAGGAGGTATAAACCACTCCGGCGGACGGGGTGGACGGAACGCCAGCAGGCGGAGTTGCGTCAACCGTTGCGTTAAAACCGTTGCCAAGTGTGCCGGATTGAGCGTCCGTATTGGTTACCACAACATTCCACTGCCCCGGAACCATGCTGATGGTTAGCGGCAATGTGCAGGTAAGCTGTGTGGAATTCACAAAAACAACATCCGTGGCCGCAATATCGCTCTGCCCGGCTTTGGCCAGTTTCACCGTTGCCCCGGACAGGAAATATGATCCGTTCACAATCACGCCTGAAAGCGGGGTGTAATTCAAGCCTGACGCTGGATTTACGGATGAAACCGCTGGCGCTGGCAGCCGCACGGTGAAACTGCCGGCAAGCGTTGCGGAATTATTATCCAAATTTGTCACCGTAACATTCCACGTTCCGGTGGCCGCATTGGTCAAATCGAATATGCACGTTATTTTCGCCGCAGTTACCACATTTACGCTTGTGGCCGTAATATCCGTCTGTCCGGTTTTACTCAATTTCACAACCGCGCCGGAAAGGAAACCCGTCCCCGCCAGGTTGGTTATGCTGACCGTTCCGGTGCTTACCCCTTGCGCGGGCGCAATTGAAGTCATAGTAGGCGGCACAGCTTTAACGGTAAACCCGTTGGATAGCGTGCCGCTTCGGGTGTCGGCATTTGTTACAACCACATTCCATAGTCCTATCGCCGCTCCGTTCAACAGCAGCGTGCAGGTGATTTTGGTGTCGCTTACAACCGTCACATTCGTGGCAATTATATCGGTCTGTCCGGATTTAGTCAGCTTCACCGAGGCACCAGTGTAGAAATTAGTCCCCGCCAGATTGGATATATTGAGGGAACCGGTGTTGGTACCGGAACTCGGGTCAATGGACGCGACAGTCGGATAGGGTGCATTGACCATGAAACTGTTGCTCAATGTGTTGGTCTGCCCGTCGGAATTGGTAACGACCACATTCCATAAGCCGGGGACCGCGCCGGTGATGGGGAATGTGCAGGTAAGCTGGGCGGGGCCGACAAAAACCACGCCCGTGACCGCGATATCGCTCTGTCCCGTTTTGGTCAGCTTTACTATCGCCCCTGAAATAAAATATGAACCGCCCAACTGCGCGCCGGTAACCGAACCGGTGTTCAGACCTGATGTTGGATTAACCGACGACAACACCGGCGCTGGCAACGACACAGTAAACCCGTTATTAAGCGTTACAAAATTATTATCCGGATTAGTAACTGTTACATTCCACTGTCCGGTGGCAGCGCCTGTCAGATCAAATGTGCATGTTATGGTCGCCGAAGTTATCGCATTTACGTTCACGCTTGTGCCCGGTATATCGCTTTGCCCGGTTTTAGTCAGCTTCACCGCCGCGCCGGTAAGGAAACTCGTTCCCGCCAGATTGGTTATGCTCACCACTCCGGTGTTCGGCCCTTGTGCGGGCGCAATTGAGGTTATAGTAGGCGGCACGGCTTTAACAAAGAACCCATTATTTAACGCGCCGCTTCTGGTGTCCGCGTTTGCTACAATCACATTCCACTGGCCTATTGCCGCCCCGTTCAGCGGCAGGTCACAGGTTATTTTCGTGTCGTTTACGACAACAATATTCGCGGCGGTTATATCAGCCTGGCCGGTTTGAGTCAGCTTAACCGATGCGCCGATGTAAAACCCTGTACCCGCCAGGTTGGTTATACTTAGAGAAGCGTTGTTTGTGCCTAAGCCGGGATCAATGGACGTGACAGTCGGATAGGGCGCATTGACCATAAAACCGTTGGTTAATGTGCCGCTTTGTCCGTCGGGATTAGTAACGACTACATTCCATTGCCCCGGCACCGCGCCGGTTATCGGGAGTGTACAGGTAAGCTGGGTGGAACTCATAAAACCCACGGCCGTGGCCGCAATATCGTTCTGCCCCGCTTTGGTCAGCTTTACTGTTGCGCCGCTGACAAATTTTGTGCCCGTAAGGTTCGTTATGCTTACAGTTGCGTTGTTGAGGCCTGAAATGGGCGTTATTGATGTTATGGTCGGGGGCGGAGGCATATTAAAAAACGTCATCGTATGGTTGGCATTCATTGTTATAGAAGCACTTCCATCAGCTGAATAATCCACGCCGTCGCGCTGCCATTTATAGCTGTACCCTTGTAATTCCGCCATTGCTGCATTTAATGTAACTAAAGTCCCACTGTTATAAGTTCTTGTAAACTGCGTGTTGCCGTCTGATGCGGCATTATTGTCATTTGGGCTAACTATAATTAGGGCGCCACTCGCCGGATTAACTGAGGCGACTGTTAATACATACGCCGGCACATAAACAGCCGTCATTGTATGGGCCGCGTCCATGGTAAAAGTAATACTTTGTGTGGTTGAATAATCAACCCCGTCACGCTGCCATTTTTGGAAGTTGTTTCCGCCAGCCGTTGCCGGGGCCGTTAGCGTAACAGAAGTTCCGCTGTTGTAAGTTCTTGTAAACTGTGTGTTGCCATTTGATGCGGCATTGTTATCCGCTGGACTGACCGTAACACTGACGCCGCTCGCCGGATTAACTGAGGCCACTGTTAATACATACGTCGGTACATAAGTATAAACAGCCGTCATTGTATAGGCCGCGTCCATGGTAAAAGTAATACTTTGGTTGGTTGAATAATCAACCCCGCCGCGTTGCCATTTTTGGAAATTACTGCCGGGTATCGCCGGAGCAGTTAATGTAACCGAAGTCCCGCTGTTATAAGTTCTTGTAAACTGCGTGCTACCGTTGGATGCGGAATTATTATCTGCAGGGCTGACCGTAACGCTGACGCCGCTCGCAGGATTAATTGAGGCCACTGTTAATACATACGCCGGCACAGTAACGGTAAATCCGTTGGACAACGTGGCGCTCTGTGCGTCCGGATTTGTCACCACAACATTCCATGCGCCCGAGGCTGCGCCGCTGATGGGCAAGGTGCAGGTAAGTTGTGTTGAATAGATCTCGCAGCTGGCGCTGCTGCCCCAGGGGCAGGTCGAGCGTCAGCGCCGGGTCATGGCGATGGTGGAACAGGCCGACGCCGAAGGCTTCGGCAGTTGCTCGAACGAAGGCGAGTGCGAGGCGGTCTGCCCGAAGGAGATCCCGATCTCGAACATCGCACGGATGACGCGCGAATACGTCAAGGCCGTCCTGGCCGCGAAGTAGCACGCCGGTTGGTACAGGCGCGGCCCGGGTGGGCCGCGCAAGAGGAGACTCGATGACGAAGCGGATGATGGTGGGCGCCGGCGTGACGGCGGCCCTTGTGGTGGCAGCGCTCGGAACCCTGGCCGCGCAGGCCCCCGCGGTGAAGCGGACGATCCTGCAGCAGCACGACATCACCTCGGAGCAGCCGTATTCGCGGCTGCACAAGCTGAGCGGCACCAAGGCCGTGGCGATGAAGTACCCGGAACCGCCGCGGATCGCGGTCGAGCACAAGCGCTGGCTGAATGAGAAGGAGATGAAAGCGCTGGAGGAAAAGTACACGCCGGAAATCGTGCGCCGCATCGGGGAAATGGCGAAGAAGGTGGGCGGGCACGGGGGCATGGATTTCATGATGGACTGGCGGCTGAT